>PLMI01000030.1 GCA_003142435.1 Coxiellaceae bacterium
GGCTGCTAGCGAGGAAGATATACTGGCACGTCTGAGAGAACGTTCACCGGCAAGAACAGAGCCTGCCTCCTCGGTGCGAGGAGAGGCTTCGGTTTCGGGCAGAGCACCAATTCCACGACCCGAGGTTGCTGCACGAGCTGCACCAGAAAGCGCTGCTGCTCATGCTGCTGTGGGGGTTATTCCGGGGGGGGTAAGGGGTGGAATAGTTGAAGTTTCGCACACAAGTACTCCAAGATATCGTTCATTATATACCCTTACAGGAAAAGAGGATATTATCTCATCTTCCATTGCAGAAGTAGCTGATAAAGAAGGACTTGATTTAAGAGTTAGGGAAGAAGGAGGAATGTCACTTTATTCGTTGTACAAGGGAGATAGAAGAGTGACGGAAGGAGAACGTATCGATTTTATTAGCAAAGTGTGTGTTGAATTGCATGATGCTGCAAATTGCGAAATTAAATTTGATCCGGCAAAGAGAGCTGAGNNGCGAGCGTCTCCAAATAAATAAAATGCTGCGAGCTTTTTCTTATTAATCGTTGTTTATCTTTCCTTCGTATAAAAGGGAATACAAAATAACACCAATAAAAACTAAGAACGATCCGTGTAATATCACTTCATTATCAGAGATAGTTATCACCCAAAAAGAATATAAAGCAGCAAGAAAAGCTATAAGCATATAAGTGCCTTTTTTGCTCTGATTTTCACTTTGTTTGCAAATAATGAAAGAACCCGATGCGGCATATAAATAAGGAATCAAAGTTGCTAAGGAAGCCATTAGTACTATTACATCAAATTCAGCAACATAGTTTTTATAAAATAATGTGCTCAATATAATTACAGTTTGTATGAATGCTGTAACGACAAGACCTAATGTAGGCATGTTATGTTTGTTCCGTTGTGCGAAAATTCCAGGAAAAAGATCATCGTCAGCTGCTGCTTTTGTTAATTGCCCTTGGGCAAATATCAAACCGTTAATGCATCCAAAACAAGAAATCACTGCACCGATTATTAAAATCCATTTTCCGTAATCGCCAAAAAGCATTTGCGAAACAGTTATGAATGGAGAAATAGTTGCATTTGCAAGTTCATTCGTTGGTATGATTCCCATGATTACTATTGTACTTGCAATATAAATTGCCGATGCTATTACAATTCCAAGTATTGTAGCTAACGGTATGTTACGGCGAGGATTTTCAATGTGTTCGTAGGGTATAGTCGCTGTTTCGAGGCCTATAAATGACCAAAGCGTAATGCCTGCTGCACTTGATATTAGTGAGTAATCGTAGTTGTAATTATCGGAATGAAATTGAAGGTTAATAAAGCTGGAATCAAAATGTGAAGCGCCAACGATAATAATTGCCAAAAGCGGAATTATTTTAAGTACAGTAGTGATTATTTGCAGCACCCCTACAGGTTTGGCGCCAAGTGTATTGAAAAAAGTAAGTACCCAAATAATTATTATGGCAGTGATGCAAATTGGAGCTGGCTCTGAGAGTACGGGAAAAAATGCAGCTAAATAACTTACCATAGCAAGTGTTACAGCGATAATCGAAACCCACACGGCTATCCAATAGGTATATGCAGTTTGAAAACCCATAAAGTTTCCAAGCCCTGCCTTTGCATATGCATAAAGACCTCCATTTCTGGGAATTAGAATGCTAACTTTTGCAAGAATTATTCCAAGAAATAGTGCTCCCAGAGTTGTAATTATCCATGACCATAAACTCACTGTGCCTAATTTTGCTAATTGGGCAGGAAGTAAAAATATTCCAGAACCGATCATAGTTCCTGAGACAAGAGATGTTAAACTCCATATTCCAAGGGGTTTTTTTTGATTTTCAGCGTTCATAGTATTTCCTTTTAGCAGATTGATGAAAAGAGAATTAATGTAAATAGAATTATAGCTTATGCTAATTTAAGTGGCTATAGCTAATTTTGAATTTTACCGTACCATAGAGTATAATTTTTTTGTTACTTAAATTATTTAAGGAGGAATTTAATGAAAAAGATTTTAAACTTATTATTTATTGTCACAATTGCCATTGGATTAACTGCATGTCAGAATTATCGAGGACGCGACATTGGCGCAGTAACAGGAGCTGCTGGTGGTGCTGCAGTTGGTAGCGCTGTATCAGGAGGCTCAGTAATTGGTGCTGCAGTTGGAGCCGGCGGTGGTGCAGTTGTAGGACATGAAATTGGCAAGAGTATGGAAAAATAGCAATCTTGTCTTAAATAGTAATCAGGGTTTCTTATTTATAAAACTCTGATATTATCTCAAAAAAAATCTAAATAAGCCCAGGTGTTTCGCCTGATTTTCTTGGTTATATTCCTGGGCTTTTTGGTTGCCATGTGGGAACCAAATGACGTTTGCCATTTCCAATTAAATCTGTTCGACCTATACGCTTTAATTCGCGACGAAGAAAAGGCCAGTTGATGGGGTCATGATAGCGTAATAGTGCTTTATGAAAACGTCGAGTCTGTCCACTTTTGGGGATAAATACTTTTTCTTGGTTTTGCTCAATATTTCTCAGCGGATTTCTTTCTGTGTAATACATAGTCGTAGATATTGTCATAGGCGTGGGCAAAAAATTTTGTACTTTTTCTAAACGAAAATTATTAGATTTAAGCCATAAAGCAAGGTCGATCATATCTTGATCTTTTGTTCCCGGATGAGCGGCAATAAAATATGGAATTAGATATTGTTCTTTTTTTACTTCCTGAGAAAACTTGCAAAACAGTTCCTTGAAATTGTAATAAGTATCAATTCCAGGTTTTTGCATTTTGCTAAGAGGACCATCACAAATATGTTCCGGGGCAATTTTTAAATATCCTCCAACATGGTTGCATGCCAGTTCTTTTATGTATTCAGGTGATTTTACTGCTAAATCGTAACGAACACCGGACCCGATCAATATTTTTTTAATTTTTGGAATTGAGCGAGCTTTTCGATATAGATTTATAAGCGCAGAATGATTTGTCTGCATGTTTTTGCAAATAGCAGGATAAATACAAGAAAACTTGCGGCAAAGCTGTTCGCATTTTGGTTTTGTACATTTTAAGCTATACATGTTTGCAGTCGGTCCGCCTAAGTCTGAAATTATTCCGGTAAATTCAGGAACTTTATCGCGAATTATTTCAATTTCACGCAAGATAGATGATTCCGAACGATTTTGCACTATTCTTCCCTCATGCAATGTTATTGAACAAAAACTGCAACCGCCGAAGCAGCCACGCATAATAGTTACAGAATATCGAATCATTTCATATGCTGAAATAGAAGCATTTTTGTAAAGCGGGTGAGGTTTGCGGCTATATGGCAGCTCGTAGATGCCATCGAGTTCTTTGGTGGAAAGCGGCAAAGGTGGTGGATTGACTAAAATACAGCGTCTGTCATGGGGTTGTAACAAAGTGCGAGCATTAAAGGGATTGGATTCAAGATATGCAATACGGGTTGCATGTGCAAATAAAAGATTGTCATTTTTTATTTGTTCATATGATGGCAAGAGAATGGCTGTTTTTATTAAGCTGTTTTTTTCAGATGGTGTATTGTAATATCGGGAACAATTTAGAGAAGATGTATCAATGATTGCAAAATCTTTTTTTTCCTCCGGTTTAATCACAACAACACTGCCCCGCAAATTTTTTATATTGGTTATACTTTCTTTTTTTGCTAAGCAATGTGCCAGTTCAACAATTGCTCGTTCTGCATTTCCATAAAGAATGATGTCAGCTTTTGCGTCTAGTAAAATAGAACGGCGGACTTGATCTGACCAATAATCGTAGTGGCCTAATCGTCTTAATGATGCCTCAATTCCTCCAAGAATGATGGGAACTTCCGGATAAGCTTCGCGACAGCGATGTGAATATACGTTAGTGGCGTGATTTGGACGTTTGTTTGGAATACCATCTGGAGTATAAGCATCATCAGATCTTATTTTGCGATCAGCGGTATAATGATTCACCATTGAATCCATGTTGCCTGAAGTTATGCCGAAAAATAAGTTAGGTTTACCGAGAACCTTAAAAGCATCGACACTTCTCCAATCAGGTTGACTTATTATACCAACACGAAAACCTTGTGCTTCTAGCAGCCTTCCAATAATAGCCATACCGAAGCTGGGATGATCAACATATGCATCCCCCGTCACAATAATTATGTCGCAGCTATCCCATTCTAAATTTTCCATCTCTGATCGCGACATCGGTAAAAAAGGAGCTGTACCAAACCGCTTTGCCCAGTATTTACGATAAGAGAATATATTATTTGGTGAGGTGTATGTAGACATTGTTATTTTTGGCGGCGCTTATCTTGCTATGAATTGTTACAATGCGACTAAATAAATGAATTTAACATAATTACTGCGATACTTCATTAATACTTTTTATCACTTACAAATCTTTTTATGATTCCTCGATGTTCGTTTGAGGTTGCGTTTCCAGCCTTATGTAACAGCCATTACTTGAGAAGGAGTTTCTAAGTCAGTGAAATTAACTCCAGGGAAAAAAGAATTTTCTGTTAAATCCACATCCATTAAACAGTTGCGCAAAGACGTTAAAAAATTTCTTTCATCAGGAGGTGCTTTTCCCCACATTTCGGAGTTCATTAGTTCAGTTAATATAGCATCACACGTGCTTTTCCCTCCCTGAGAATCACGAACTTTATCTTCTATCCAACGTGTGATTTCTGTGTAATAACTCCTGATATTTTGAAGAGTAAAATCAAAAGGATCGTATACGCTCTTTGACAAGGAAAAGTGTTCTACACATTTAAACATTAATCTGAGAAGAGCACTATTGATTATATCGGAATTAGGCAAAGGAGTAATAGGTGAAAATGTATTTAATAGGTCATCTGAAGATATTAGTTCTTCTATTCCTTGTGGAGGTTTAATTGGTTCATTAATTGGTGTGTAACAACGATCATCATATCCTTTGAAACTTTTCATTCTATGATAGATCTCAGATTGGTTATATACTTGTTTTGCCAACGGATCACATACGTAAGATAATTCAGGATCCTCTTTGGATTTTATTATAATAAATACATGATCTGCTGGTCCCACAAGGCGTGAAAGGCAAATTTTTAATTTACCATTATAGTTTGGGTTATGACAAATTTTTTCCGTAATATACCAAAAACCAATAGACGCCAACTCTAAACAATTACCGCAAGAAAATTTATGGGCAAAAGCCGCTCTTATTATATAAAATAAAAGTGTGGGCTCTGTTTTTAATATTGCATCCGGTTGAACACAAGAAGGAAGCCTTGATAATGCTCTCATTTCAGAGATGGCTAATTGATCTTTACGAAGGCGCTGTTCTTTGATTTTTCCGTTTTCATCAGTTTGATTAAAGTCAGGACGAGTGGTTGAAGTTTTAATACAAGAATTTGCAAAATCAATCGCTTCTTGTGCTAGTTTTGTTATTATCGTTGTTAAATTTTCTTGCATAGTTTTTAATTTTTTATAATGATTGATTATCTGTAACTATAGCCTATCAACCTTAACTAGAAGTTAAAATATGCGAAATTTTTTATTTTTTTTATCACAGGACAAAAAATATATAATTACCTTTAAATTGGCTTCTACAAGCCAACTTTTGCTATCGAGCATCACTAACGACAAAGCAACCCAGGAGCAATTGTTTATATAAAAATTCACAAACAGTGGCATAAATAGGCGATGTTGCATAAATGTTTTACAGTGCAAAAAACTACGGTTGTCATTCCCGCCCCCGTCTTCGCGGGGATAAACTCTGGCGGGAATGACTAAAGACAGAAGACATTTACTATTTATGCAAAAAATCTAAACTTTTTGAAGTTTAAGCACGAATTTTCTTGGCACACAGATTAGAAAGCTGCCGCAAAATGCTTGCTAGCTCATCGCTCCATGTCGCAACTAAAGCATCTGAGCTCTTTTGTGAAAGGATGGCACTTCTTGATAATGATTTACTAAATACGATTTTTGGCGTTGAGTTAGGAGTAATATCAAGCAATGTGAATTGCAATGCCATAATAGCCTTTGGTTTTAATGTATCTCTATAATCTGCATAAAGTTCGCTTATGTGCGTTTTCAGAATATAGTTTGGCTGTAATGGATAGATGGTGTCAGAAGCATAAGTGAATAACTTAGTTGATTGTAAGTATTTTACTTCATTTCTGTTAATTTGTTCCAGAGGGGAGATGAAAAACGTATTGTAATAATCATAGGCATATCGCAAATTGTCAATTCGATATACAAAATTTGATCCGGCAAATTGAGAATCAATTGTAGGATAAAAAATTTCTAAAATTTTACCAGTGTTATGTAATGAATATTTTGCTTCGGAAACAGAAAGGCCATATTTTTGCTGCTCTACGTATTTGTTATTTACACCAAAGCAACCAGATAAGCAAAAACTTAGAGATAAAATAATAATTAAAATATTTTTCTTTATCATAATTTATTTAAGTTAAGAGGCGATGGTGGAGAACTGAATAAAATAGAAGAAGGATTATCTTTTGTTCGCTCGGAAAGTTGTTTTACATTTTGCGCAATTCCTTGTAAATTCGCCATCATTTCCATTATTTGTTTGTTAAATGTCATAAGGTATTTGTTTGTGTTATCGACAGTTTCATTTGTCGATTTTATGAGATCTTGAAGCGAACTAAATGTTTTCGGCAGATCTATTTTTCTCAATTCATCTAACAAATATTCAGCATTGTCTCCAAAGAATGCCAAGGTGCTGGGAGTCGAAGGAATGTACGGATTTTCTGGTGTCCAGGAGATAGGCAAAGGCGTTTTGGAAGCCGCGGTGTTAAAATCAAGATCAATGAAGGCAGAACCTGTTAGCCCTTGAATAGATAGTTTTGCTCGAAGTCCCTTAGCAATTGCCGCATTAACTTTATCTCTAAATTCTTCCTCATTATTGGTAATATTCAAAAATCTTGGCGAAAGAGCCATTTTCACGTAAATGTAGGTTGAGATAGCAAGAGTTTTTTGCCCTTTAAGTGTTTGTGCTTCGGCAAAATCATAAACACTGCTTATTGGTGCAATATCTGTGACATTGCCAATTTGCATCCCGCGATATTTTACCGGAGAGCCAACAGATAGTCCTTGCACTGATTCATTGAAATACGTTTCTGTGTAAAGTACATTTTTTGTAGCTTTTTTTGCGCCCCAAAACAAGAGAGCCGCAACGAGAAGAGCAAGTCCCAGTAGAACAAAAAGGCCTATGAAAAAATAATTTACTTTTCTGCCTGCCATATTTTACGCGATCCGATGAAAAAAGTTATAAACTACTGTGTTAGAGCTATTGCGTAATTCTTTTGGTAATCCTTCCGCTATTATTTTTTTATTATGCAACATTATTACTCTTGTCGCAATGGCATAAATGCTTGCTAATTCATGTGAAACAATTACGAACGTCATGCCAAGAGTTTGTGCTAATTGAATAATTAAATTATCTAATTGCGCTGCGGTAGTTGGATCAAGACCCAAAGTCGGTTCATCTAAAAACAATATTTTTGGATGATGCAGCATTCCCCTAGCTATCTCTAGTCTTCGCTTCATCCCGCCAGAAAACCTCTTGACCAGTTCATCCTTACGGTCTA
>PLMI01000135.1 GCA_003142435.1 Coxiellaceae bacterium
ATCCTCATGTACTAGCGTGTACTCTCTGGTTCTCCGTTCCGATCCGCCTTCAAATTTCTCAAAACAAGCGAGTTTTGAAAGAAGTCTAATGTTTATGTCGAATTCAGGTTATTTTAGTGTTTCTTGTTGTTTAACTTTTTCTAGTAGCTTCGAAGCTAAAATAACCTCTGTTCCATCAGCAGGAATTTTTAATTGGCCGGCGGTTACGATAATATCTCCTTCTGCAAGCCCACTGGTAACGATAATATTTTGTTGATTGCGCTCACCTAACGTAACTGACGCTTTTTTTGCTATATGTCCATCAATTACTTTATAAACATAATTGCCATCCGGCGAATAAACAACAGCAGTTTCAGGAATCGCTATTACTTTAGTTGGTGAGCCGGCAAATAAAGTAACTTCGGCAAAAGCGCCCGGCAGTAATTTTTTATCTTTATTGGGAACAGTTGCCCTGGCATTTATCGTACGTGATGAAGAATTCACTAAAGGATCAAAAGCATAAACCTGCCCCTCAAAAGATTCACCTGCAAAAGAATCAGTAGTAATTGTGACTTTTTCTCCTACAGCCAGTTGCTTTAAATAAATTTCCGGAACAGTGAAATTTACATAAATTGGGTCTAATGACTGCAAGCTCACTATGTTTTGCCCGGCATTAACGTAATCGCCCAAATTTACCAGATTAAGACCCAAGCGTCCTGTAAAGGGAGCCTTTACCAAAGTTTCACGCAAATTAGCACTGGCTAAGTCGACTTGGGCTTTGTCTGCGTCAAGAGTTGCCTGTTTTTGGTCAAAATCCGCTTTGGAAACAACGCGGCTTGCATATAATTTTGCATATCGATCGTAATCGAGCTGCGCAAGTTTTAAATCAGCTTCCGCCTGCGCTAGTTGCGCCCTGTCGGGATCTGGATTTATTTCGACTAAAGGCGTACCAAAAACAACATCATCTCCAGGTTTGAAAAAAATATTGGTAATCCTGCCAGGAACCTCAGGCTTAACAACTATGCCTGGGATTGCAACCACACTGCCGGTCGAGGGTATTTTTTCCTGTCTGGAAGTTGAGGTAACCTTTACTATTTCAACAACCGCCGGCGGTGTTTTTGATTTTTGGTTAGCTGTTTGAGCAAAAGCACTAAAAGCAATAACCACGGCAACGATAATAAGTGTTAAATTAATAATTTTTTTAATCATATTTTTTTCAAAAAGTTAGAAGTCTATTTCCTTCTGCTGTCTTTTTCCCGTTCCTTGACTCTATCCAGTTGGGCCACCAACTTATCAATCAAGCCATCTATTGATTTATACATGTCTTCTGATTCTTCTTTAGCATAAATTTCAGAGTTTGGAATATGCAAAGTCGCTTCAGCAATTTGCCTCAATTTTTCGACGTTAAGTATAACATGAATTCTGGTTATTTTTTTTGAATGTTTTCTCAAACGGCTAAACTTATTGTTGACGGTATTACTTAACGTGTCTGTTATTTCTATGTTGTGACCTGTGATTTGTATTGGTAACATATTTCCGTTCTCCTAAGTTATTAATTAATAATAAACATAATTTTTCAAAAATAAGCAACATATTGATTTTACTAATATACCGCTTCGGCGGATTTTTTTAATTACATGTTTATGTACACAGCGTTGGTGAATAATTCGTATTTTCTGTTTTTTGATTTGGTAGGCGCAGGCTTTAGCCTNNGTTTTTTTAATCGCAATTCTGCGCAGGCTAAAGCCTGCGCCTACCGTTATAAATTCACAAATTAATTTTGTTACACAAAACATGCAAATTCAAATTATTCAACAGCGCCTTTGTACAAGTGAATGTTCATCACAAATCAAAATCCTCGCCCAAATAAACTTTCCTAACTTTTTTGTTTTTCATTATTTCTAAAGCTGTGCCATGAGCTATAACTTCGCCTTCACTAACGATGTATGCACGATGGCAAATATCAAGAGTTTCCCTAACGTTGTGATCTGTTATCAAAACCCCAATGCCACGCTCATAAACGTGATTAATCATGCGTTTAATGTCTATAATTGATATCGGGTCAATGCCGGCAAATGGTTCGTCCAGAAGTAAAATTTTTGGTTCAATTGCTAAAGCTCTTGCGATTTCTACACGACGGCGTTCACCGCCTGACAAACTTATACCCATGTTATCGCGCAAATGAGTTAAATGAAACTCCTGGAGCAGCTTCTCCAAATGCTCGTTGCGTTTTTCTTCGGTCAAATTCGCCCGCAGCTCCAAAATTGCCATTATATTGTCGGCAACGCTTAACTTACGGAAAATCGACGGTTCCTGAGGCAAATAACTTATGCCGGCTTGAGCTCTTTCATGGATCGCCAAATCAGTAATATCTTTTTGATTGAGAAAAATAGCGCCGCTATCTGGCAAAATCAATCCAACGACCATATAAAAACTCGTTGTTTTGCCTGCACCGTTTGGACCCAGCAGACCAACTATTTCGTGCCCAACTTCAAATGAAATATCTTTTACCGCCTCGCGTCTCTTGTAGCATTTTCTTAAGCGTTTAGCTTCTAGTTTAACTGTCATGATTGTTTCTGTTTTGGATTTAATACCATCATTGTTTGTTTGCCCAAATCAGGCCTTGCCAACATCGTTTGCTTTTCTATATCGTATTCAACATAAGAACCAGTCACAAGATCCTGGTCTCTTGTAATTTTAGCAGCCCCAATAAATAAGGCCTTATTTCTCAATGGAAATAATTTGATGACATTTGCTTCTGCATGTACCGGTTTCTTATCAGAAGCAGTGCCTTTGTCTTCGTTCGTAAGCGCATATAAAGTATCATAATAAGACCTGTCGCCTGCTTGCACTCCAAAAGCAATTATTTGATAAATTTGGTTGGCGGTATCCCTATAAACAGCAATTCTTTGTGCCCGCAATTTATCATCGCCTTGAATAAAGTTAGCATTCCCGGAATACAAACATATGCTTTCTGCCTTTTGCGTCTGCTGGCATTCAGCGGAAGCAGCGCTATACATAGCTCTTTTAGCGTCAGACTTCGGTGTTTTCGCATCAT
>PLMI01000042.1 GCA_003142435.1 Coxiellaceae bacterium
TGGTGGAGGCGGCGGGAATTGAACCCGCGTCCGCAAATCCTCTGCCATTGGCACTACATGTTTAGCTCATTTTTTATTTTAGTCCTCTATTCTCCAGTAAGCAGGATAATAGAAAGCGATCCTATTTGGAGTTTAACAGCATTGTCATAGGCACACTTTGCTGCGATCTTATGTAAATGACTGCTAGTTAGTGCGCATAAGCACACGCTAGTAGCAGGGCACAGCTAGCTTTTTAGGCAGCTTGTGCAGCTAAAAAATTACCATTGTTGGCAATTATAAGTTTGCAATCTTGTTTTACGAGATAGATTACATGCTCGACATGCACCTTTGGGTTCGCAATTCGCGTCGAATCCGATCGTCCCCAGTAATTAATTATAGTACATTTTAAGCAAAAAGATCAGATTTTTTTAGTGGTTTTTCTATCAAATCAAGCAAAAGACTTTTGTGGCGCCGGTTGTGTGGGCTGTTCTTTTACAGACCTCACCCTCTCATTAAAAGCTTGCTGCAAATCATTTTTTGGACTATCAAAGCTCATTAATGCTTGAATGCCCTGCTCTTTCTGCAATTCGCTTAATGGCTGACATCCAAAATTCCTGTCAAACTCTTCGACTCTATCTAAAACAGCGTCTTTCTCGCCAAGTTTAAATTTATAAGGTGGAGGATCGATCAGCAATAATGTTTGTGGCATTAAAGCAGAATTCCTCTGCAGATATTTTCCAATTTCCCGATACAATAAATAAGTTCCTATTGCCTTGGCAAAACCGGCATTTTCAATGTGCAAAATCTTTTGCAAAAAATCTACATTTGCAAAGGTATCTCCCATATAGCCAAAACCATTTCCTAAAATAGTTATCCTGCAGCAGGCAAATATTTCCCCCTCTGCATTTACTAAAGCAAAAGGAAGATTTGCATCATCAGTAAATGCTAACAACATGCCATCACCAGCTTTCTCAGCATAATCTTTAACTTTTTGCGGACTAAATCCGGAAGTTACCGCCAATGCCAATAACCCTTCTTTTTGTGATCTAAACAATTTCCGGTCAGCTGCACTAAACGTATAAGTTAGAGATTCAGAATCGAGAATTCCGGCAGCATCAGAAGGATAATTTAGCTTTGCTTCTGCTAATTTTTTTGCGGTTACAAATCTTGCTCTTTTTGGACCATCTTGTTTTTCAGGTGGAAGCTCATTGTAAGAAGATATAAAACCATATTTTTGAAAAAGCTGTGAAAGCGCGGAAGGCAAAAACAAAAACTCTTTGCCACCGCATTTTTCTTTTAAATAAGAGCAAATTTTGTCTACAACAAACTCTTGATCTGTGGCGCTTAAAGAAAGCAAACCATCAAAATCACAGCCTGTAATTCTGTTGTCATGCGGATCGATCAATAAACTTAAAACTTCATTTCCCTTAAAAATGATGGAAATTTCGATACCTTTGCGTATTATTATTATAAAATCTTCTCTGAACATTGCTGGAGTATAAGCCATAATATTTCACCTTTATTGATATCTTTTATTATTAAAATTATTTTACTTTTCTTGCGATAAAAGAGTTGTTGAATAACTCGTATTTATACCTTTTTTGATTTGGTAGGCGCAGGCTTTAGCCTGCGTTTTTTTAATCGCAATTCTACGCAGGCTAAAGCCTGCGCCTACCGGTTAATCGCCTTAAGGCGATTAAAACATGTAATAAAAAAGTGTAGTATAATCAAATACTTACAAAAAACTCAATTTTTTTCTTCTTTTGTATTTTCACTACTTGTTATCAGCTTAAGTTTAGGTCTTTTTTTAGAGGTTGTTTCTTTTTCTTTTGATTCGATTTTACTGGAGGGCTTATTTTCATCTGCGGCAAGTATAAACTCTTTCTCTTTTCGCAGCTCCAGTGGTTCTTCCGGAAAACTCATTCCCTGCCCATTTTCTGCAGCAAAAATTGCTTCTATGGCATAAATAGGCACATTTATAGGATAAACTTTGTGATCGAAACGCGCTTCAAAAGTAATTGCATCATTGGTCATTTCTAAAAGATTGGTAGCTTCGCGCGAAATATTGAGAATTATTTTTCCTTCCTTGACATATCGCGCAGGCACAGCCACACCAGGCAAAGTGGCTCGAACTTCAATAAAGGGTGTTTTATTATTATCAACAATCCATTGATAAATGGCACGCACAAAATATGGTTTACTGGAACTCATTTCCGCCATGGCTTTTAACCTATTTCTTTTTCCTGCTCCGATAAACTCAGTTGAAAAGTTTCACGGGTAAACATACGCTCCATATATTTTTTTATCGATTTTGCCTGCGATGGCAATGTTATTCCCAAAAGCGGGAAACGATATAAAAGCGCTGATAAATAGCAATCGACCAGGCTAAATTCTTCGCTTAAAAAGAATGGCATTTCATCAAAAACGGGAATTAAAGTAAGAAGATTATCGCGCAATGCTTTCCTGGCATCATCGCTTTCCGGTTTTTTATTTTTTAAAATAGTTGGCATAAGTTTAATCCAATCGTTATCGATGCGAAACATCATCAAGCGCGATTTGGCACGCGCAATTGGATAAACTGGCATAAGCGGCGGATGAGGAAACCTTTCATCCAAAAATTCCATTATTATATTAGCTTCATACAGAACTAATTCTCTATCGATTAAAGTAGGAATAGTGCCGTAGGGATTATATTCCAAAAGTTCCTCGGGTAAATTGGAGGGATCCACGTTTACAACATCAATCGCAGTCAAATCTTTTTCTGCCAACACGATGCGCACCATATGGCTGTATATATCTAAACCACCTGAATACAACGTCATAGTTGATCGTTTTGTAATTGCCATTTTTACCCTCTTCGCCTGATTACATTATTTAACAATTGACATGAATTGATTTCTTGGCTGGGGGACTAGGATTTGAACCTAGGTTGACGGAGTCAGAATCCGTAGTCCTGCCGCTGGACGATCCCCCAACAAATGAGGCTAGAATCTCTTTTTAAACTACCCAGCAATTCCGTGATAACCCCGTAAAAATAGAGGCTCCAGCGAGCCTCTGTAAAAAATGTATAAATAAAATTAACTGTATTGACAGCAACAAAAAAACTCTATCTCTTCGAATACTGCGGTCCTTTACGCGCTTTATGTTTGCCGACTTTTTTACGTTCAACAACTCGCGGATCACGCGTTACCAACCCCGCGGATCTTAATTTACGGCGCAACGTCACGACGGGAGATTCTGCTGTCTCGCCTTCTCCCTCGACAGCAGTTTTTACCGTTGTTTTGTCTTCGTAATTTAAAATAGCTCTTGTGATACCAAGACGCACGGCTCCAGCTTGCCCCGTTTCGCCGCCACCTTTTACCGTGGCGAAAATATCGTATTTATCTACCGGAAACATATCCCGAACTACGTCGAGTGGCTGCAAAACTATCATGCGCGAAGTTTCTCTGCCAAAGTAATCATCCAGCGACTTAGTGTTTACCGTGATTTTTCCTTTTCCGGATTTTAAAAATACTCTAGCAATCGAACTTTTACGACGACCAGTACCATAATAAAATTTAGGCTCTGCCATATTTACTCTCCAACCTCAATAACTTGCGGATTTTGCGCCGTATGCGGATGCTCGGGTGTTCGATAAACTTTAAGCTTACTGAATACTTTTCTCCCTAACGGGCCTTTAGGAAGCATTCCTTTTACCGCCATTTTCAAGATATCCTCCGGAGATTTTTCCAAAAGCTTATCAAATGATATAGACTTTATTCCCCCAGTGTATCCTGAATGATGATAATAAGTTTTATCTTTGAACTTATTGCCAGTAACCTTGATTTTATCGGCATTAATAACGATTATGTAATCGCCTTTATCCAGATAATTGATATATTCGGGCTTGTGTTTGCCTCTTAACCGGTGCGCTATGAATGATGCCAATCGCCCTAAGGTTTTATTGCTGGCATCGATAAGGCACCAATTATTCTCGTTTGTTTTTGTAACTTTCTCATTTACCATTACTTTTCTCTCGAACTTCATTTAAAAAGGACTCATTTTATATTAGAAACCCTCAATATTCAAGGATGAAATAGAAGTAGCATAAACCTCTTATTAAGCCACACAATTAAAAAAATCACTTACAGGTGCTGCAATGAGGTTGCTAAAATCTAAACTAAATAGGTTTTGTGGATTATTTAAAACATTTCTACCTGATTTATATTTGCCGCAAGTAGCATTAGCTTTTGGTGTTATTTTAATATTTTCTTGCTAATTTAATATTTCATTAATAAACATGGTCCGTAATTAATTTGTTAATATATTTTTTTGTTGATTATTTGCCTAGACCATTTGATAGTAAAAAAAACGAACTCACTTTATATTCCCGAGAAGAATTTTATGATTAAAACAGTAGAAGAACATATAGGAGCAATTGTTGTCTGTGATCATTCGATCCTTAGCAAAGAAGCGGACAACCGGCGAATAGAAATGACTCTAGCGGGAGCAGAAGCCATAGCAAAATTTTATTATGAAAAGTACAAAGGAAAAATAATTCCTATAAAAAGCATAAGTAAACTAGAGGAACATGTGCGAAACGCGCAAGCTTTTTCAACAAATCTTACAAATGCCAGAATTGCTTTCTGGTATGGTTATGGTTACGGTCATATTGAGCCAATAGTTTATATCAAAGAAGAAAGTTATGAATGTTTATTATTATCGACATGCTATTATTTATCAGAAGTTAAAAAAGTTCAAAAACAATTAAAAATACCTGTATATCTACCAAGCGAAATGCAAACAAGACAAGCCAGCATGCTCGAGTTGCTTGCGCTTCAAGACTATCCCATGAATG
>PLMI01000014.1 GCA_003142435.1 Coxiellaceae bacterium
AATTGATTTCTTCCCAAAATTTTAAAATATTTGGCTCACGTTTTACTAGATCTGCTTTCATGGGAAAGTCAGTTTTTGGAAGATTTACTTTGTATTCAGCCATTGTTACCTTTACCTCGAAATAAAATTTTCGCTTGTTCTACATCTTGCGTAATTTGTTCTTTTAATTGTTCTAAGCTATCAAATTTACGCTCATCCCGCAACTTATGTAAAAACTCAACTTCTGCTATTTTGCCATAAATATTTTCAAAGAAATCAAAAAGATAAAATTCAAGAAAACATTTATCACCGCCAATTGTTGGACGAAAACCAATATTGGCAATGCCAATTTTTGGTTCATTGTATAAACCATGAACTTTTACTAAATAAACTCCAGGGGTTGGAATTATTCTAAATCGCATATTGATATTAGCGGTAGGAAAACCAAGAGTTTTGCCACGACGATCTCCATGCACTACCCGCCCAATCATGCTAAAATTTCGCCCCAGGAGAATTTTCACTCTGTCCAAATCTCCCGATTCAATCGCATCGCGCAGCATAGTGCTGCTAACTCTTATTGAATTGACGTTAATTTGTTTTACCACGTTTACCAGAAACCCAAATTTGCTGCCAAGTTTTGCAAGTAGCGCAACATCTCCTAATCTTTTAAACCCAAAACTAAAATCAAAACCTACAAATATTTCCTTGAGATTAAAATTCTTAACCAGAACATCGGCAATAAATTTTTCCGCCTTCATTTCTGATATTTTTTTATCGAATTTTAAACACACAACTTCATCGATTCCCATTTTTTTCAACAAGCAAATTTTCTCACGCAAAGTCATTAAACGTTTGTAATTGGTGCAATATCCAAAAAACTCTATCGGTCGCGGATAAAAAGTTAGAACAACAGTTTTAAGATTTTTTCCTTTAGCCCTTGAAATCATTTGGCGCAAAATTTCCTGATGGCCAATATGCAAGCCATCATAATTGCCTATGGTCAGAATACAACCACTTTTATATAATTTTCGTTTTAAAATATTGCGTATGATTCTCATAGTTAAAAGGCGTTGCGGAAAAACACAAAAATATGATTTATTCAATTACAACCCTCCGTAGCTAAAGCTTCGGCGGGAATCCAGATCCCCGACAAAATCATTCGGGGACATGCAATAAAAAACTTCAGTATAATCAAATGCTTACAAAAAACAGCTATTTTTTTTCGAAATCCTAATTATTCCCATGAATTCTTGCATAAATTAGCACAAAAATGATATACTTTCGAAAAATTTTGCAAAATAACTACCTATGAAACCAAACATTCACCCAAAATACTATGAAGTAAAAGTAGTCTGCAGTTGCGGAAATACGTTCACTACTAAATCAACCAGAGAAGGCGAACTCAATTTGGAAGTTTGCTCAAACTGCCACCCGTTTTATACCGGGAAACAAAAAGTAGTCGATACTGGCGGCAGAGTTGATAAATTCAAACAAAAATACAAAAAAACAGCAGCTAAGAAAACTGAAAAATCTGCAAAAGATGAATCGGAAAAATAAGATAAAAATTAAGTTTATTTTTTAATTTTTCAATAAATTGAGGTTATATTACATGGTCATAATTCGTTTAGCTAGAGGGGGGGCAAAAAAACGCCCATTTTTCAATATCGTAGTTACCGATCATCGCAATCCTCGTGATGGCAAGTTCATAAGCAGATTGGGTTACTATAATCCGCGCGCTACTGATAAAGAACAAAAATTGCTCATCGATAAAGAAAAAATGTCCCAATGGATTGCAAAAGGTGCAAAACTCTCTGAACGAGTTTCTTATCTTCTCTCACAACTAGAAAACAATCCTGCCTTAGCAAAAAGTCCCAAGCGATTGAAAGCTTCTAAAAAAGCCAAAAAACCTAAAGAAAAAGAAGCTCCTAAAGCCGAAGAAACCAAAACAGAAGAAGCTAAAGCGTAATCATAATTAAATAATGCAATTCATTTCAAATGTCGAGTGATAAAGTAATCGTTGGTAAATTTGGCAAGACATTTGGATTATCCGGCTCGCTGAAAATAAATTCTTTTACTGTTCCTAAAGCCAACATTCTCAACTTTTCATCTTTATATATTTACCAAAATAATCAATGGTCAAAATTGGAAATTGAAAACTTATTCGAGAACGGAAGAGAAATTATAGGTAAATTGAAACATTGTAACTCGCCTGAATCAGCAAAGATCTTCACTAATCTATATATTTACGTTCCCAGAGATGATTTTCCAAAACTAAATAATAATGAATATTATTGGGCGGATTTGGAAAATCTAAAAGTGATAAACATGGAAAATATTGAACTGGGAATTGTTACTGGGTTAATGTCAACTGGAGCTAATGATGTCCTTATAGTAAAAAATGATAACAAAGAAACGCTAATCCCTTATACAAAACAAGTTATAGTAAAAGTTGATCTAAAACAAAAAACAATTAAAGTAAATTGGGATGAGATTCTGTAAAATTTTTGCACTCTTTTATTTCATCGCTTAGCAAAGAGATTATATTTTCCTAAGCAAAATGAAAAATGCAACTAAACCCATTTTATTATGTTTCCAAATATAAAAAATGTGCGCAAAAAAAGTTAACAAATAACCCGACAGTCACCACCAATAATTTTGCCATCACATATCTTGATAATTCTTTGGGCTTGCTTTACTAAATCCAAATCATGCGTAACGATGATTATGGTTTTTCCACGCTGATTAGCATCCAGCAATAGCTTCATTATCTCACAGCCTGAAGTTGAATCTAGATTTCCCGTTGGCTCATCAGCCAAAACAATATCAGGGTCAGTAACCAAAGCGCGCGCTATAGCCACTCGCTGCTGTTGTCCTCCTGATAGTTCATTGGCACGATGTTTAACGTACCTTATAAGATCTACTTTTGCCAACATTTCTTCTGCTTTGCTCTTGCGCTGCGCAAAATCAACTCCACGATAAACAAGAGGTAATGCAACATTTTCTAAAACTGTCAGAGAGGCCAATAAATTAAAATTTTGGAAAACAAAGCCTACATTTTTATTGCGGATTTTTGCCAATTCATTTGGTGATAATTTACTTACTTCTTTGCCAGCCAATAAATATCGCCCTGAAGTCGGCGTTGATAAGCAGCCAATTATTTGAATTAAAGTTGACTTGCCTGATCCTGATGGTCCTACAATTGCGGTAAAATCCCCATAGTTCACCGTTAGGGTAACGTCTTTCAAAGCTTCATAACGTACCTGCCCCGTTTGATATGTTTTATAAATATTTTCCAATTGAATTAAATTCGCCATATTAATTTCTATTATTCATAAGTTAATGATTCTGCAGGATCCACTTTAGCTGCCTTCATTGCAGGAAATAACCCGGCAAGAAAACCAGTCAATCCTAATATTACAACAACAATAAAAATTACTTTTAGTGATAATACCGGGTTTGGCTGGCCAATTACTTCGATGAGCTTTCCCTGGAAAGTGATTTTCCTAACTCCGAATACTAATAAAAAAGACAACACTAAACCAATAGAACCACCGATTATAGTCACTAAAAAAGATTCAGCAATATAATGAAATAAAATGTGATATGTTCTTGCTCCCAATGCCATCTGCACTCCTATTTCATGCGTTGCCCTTTTTATAGAAGCAAACATCACATTTGCAATACCGACACCGGCAATTAGCAAAGTTAATGACCCAATAATTCCCAAAAATATTTGCATTCCGTAGAAAAAAGTATTTATAGTATTTTGGATTTTGGCTAAATCAGTAAAATTAACTATGCTGGAATCATCGGGATCGGCATTGTGATGCAGGGCAATAATTTGTTGTATTTGTTGTTTTGTTCCTGTGAGCAAATTTAAATTCTTATATGTTATAGAAATTCTATCTATATACCTAGGATTAGCTAAGAGTTGATACGTTGATACAGGAATCCAATTTAAATATTCATCAGGAGCTTCTGATGACATAAATTCTGGTTTTTTCTGCATTACTCCAATTACAGTAAATGGTTGTTTTCCAATCAACACTATTTCACCTATGGAATTGAGCTCATTACCAAATAATTCTTCCTGAGTTTTATTTCCCAGGACAATTACAGCATTCTCCTTAATTATATCTACGGCATTAACTAATCGCCCTCCTTCTTGTACTTGAATTTGATGAATCGAAAAATAACTAGGATCTACTGCTTTAATTGAGGAATCTATCCGTAGAAGCTTATAGCTCATTGTGGTTTGCATTTCATATTCTGAACTCACATTAGCTACATTAGGGAGTTTCTTTATTGCTTCCAAATCCATTTGGTTAAGATAAATTTTGTTATCAGGATGAGATCCAAAATACATTTTAGAAGTAGTTCCTCCTGATAAAGATAAAAAATTTGTTCCGGCGCTTGCTGTAGTCTTGGCAAAGGTCAAACGCAACCCTTCGCCAATCGCTAACATGCTGGAAACGGAAAAAGTACCCCAAACAATTGCAACAATTGTTAAAATTACTCTAGTTTTCTCCCTCAATAAATCTTTAATTATAAGTAAAAATTGCATTGCGCGTTAATCCATTACAATAAAATTTAATGACAGCTTATTTCCTTTAAACTCCATCTTGGAAAAACTTTAATGGTCAAATCTTTGTCACTGCACCCCAAAGAAAGCCTTTGATAACCTGCATATGCAATCATTGCTCCGTTGTCAGTGCAAAATTCAAACCGCGGATAAAAAACTTTTGCTCCCATTGCGTCCGCCATAGCGTTCATTCGCTTTCGTAATTCTTTATTAGCGCTTACTCCTCCACAAACAACTAAACGCTTTAACTTTGTTTGCTGCAGCGCCCGCTTACATTTTACAACTAACGTTTCTACCACTGCATCCTGAAAAGCACAAGCTATATCTGCACACAAAGCGGATTTGTCCTCTTCGGTTATTTTCTGTTTTGTAAATTCACGGAACATATTGGCAGTAAAAGTTTTAAGACCGCTAAAACTAAAATCCAGATTGTGCTTATTGATCATTGGGCGCGGAAAGTAAAACCTATTCGAATTGCCTTTTTCTGCAAGCAAAGATAAAGGCGCGCCCCCTGGATATGGCAATCCCAGCATTTTAGCGATCTTATCAAATGCTTCGCCGGCTGCATCATCTAAAGACTCACCTAAAATAGCATATTTCCCGATACCATCAACCTTTACAATTTGCGTATGTCCGCCTGATACAAGCAATGCTAGGAATGGAAATGCCAGGGAAACATCATCTAAAAATGGAGCCAAAAGATGTGCCTCCATGTGATGAACAGGAACTGAGGGAATTTGCAAAGTAAAAGCAAGGCTTTTCGCAACAGTGGCGCCAACTAATAAAGCCCCAATCAATCCCGGACCTGCTGTATATGAAATGGCATCGATGTCTGTGATTGAAAGTTTAGCTTTTGCCAGCGCCTCATCTAGCAATAATAAAATTTTCCGGATGTGATCGCGCGAAGCTAGTTCCGGGACTACTCCGCCAAACTTTTGGTGAATTTCTACTTGGCTATATAAAACATGTGACAGTAAACCAACATCGGAATCATAAATAGCTATGCCAGTTTCATCGCAAGAAGTTTCTATGCCTAATATTTTCATGCACTAAATTTTCGCTGCAAGTAATTAAAAACTCCTCTGATGCCCATTGCTTCTCCTCCTTGAGGCCTGCCTGGTTTTGTTTTTACGTTAGAACCCATAATATCAAAATGCAGCCATTTTGTTTTTGCATCAATAAACTCCTCAAGAAATAAAGCTGCTGTTATGGCTCCGCCGTAACCAGAATTACTGGCATTTTGCAAATCGGCAATTTTACTTTCCATCAATTCTTTATATGGGGTAAAAAGTGGCATATGCCACATTGCATCCTGTTCGCGATTAGCGCAATTTATTACATCTTCCACGATTTTATCATCATTACCAAACAATGCTGAAATTTCCGTTCCCACTGCAACTCGTGCAGCCCCGGTCAATGTAGCAAAATCAATCAGCATTTCGGGGTTACTTTCACATGCGTATGCTAAAGCGTCGCACAAAATCATTCTGCCTTCAGCGTCAGTATTGGTAATTTCAACCGTAATTCCCTTTCTCGTTTTTACAATATCTCCAGGCTTACAACTCGAACCAGAAACTAAATTTTCAATAATAGGGATGATAACTCGTAAATTAATAGGCAATTTTGCCCGCATAATCATTTGCGCTAAACCTAAAACATGAGCAGCTCCACCCATGTCCTTTTTCATTGCCTCCATTCCACTTGGCGGCTTTAAATCAAGGCCTCCGCTATCAAAACACACTCCCTTTCCAACTAAAGTTACTTTGGGCAAATTTTTAGCACCCCAATTAATATCAACCAGAATTGGCGGGTTAACGCTCGCTCTACCCATCATATGAACACTTGGAAAATTTTGCTGCAAAAGCTCCTCGCCAACAAATTTTCTAAATTCTGCACCAAATTGTGAAGCGATATCTTCTGCCGCTTTTGCCAATGCTTTTGTGTTCATATCTTCTGCTGGCATGTTGATAGCATCTCTTACAAAATAAACAGAAGAAACAATGTTCTCAACGTAATTTCTATCGCAGCCTTCTGGAAGCAATAACTTAACTCCACTTTTTTTTACATCCCTTGTTTTGTATCTTGTATACCTATAGCCTCCCAATCCCCAGCCTATTAAAATACGCTGTAGTTGTTCTTTAGTGAAATTTTTAGATTCAATGCGGTAAATATCGCTGCCGTATAAATTTTGTGGCAACGAAGCAAATGCCCAAAAATCATCATTGTCTTTGATTCCTAAAAAAACTTGCTCAATTTTGCCATGTTGGTTCGGAATAATACAACATGAAGCTGATTTAGCAGTAAAATCGTTAATTAGCATCCAGTTTCTTAAATGGTCAGGCTGTCCTTTTATCCAATCAGAAAAATCATTTCTTAAGATAGGTATTATGGGAATGGAGTGGTTTAAATCAGAAACAGAATCAGCAAAAAAATCAAGCATAGCAACCTCTAAACATATTTTTTGGTCGAGTATATTTATATATCAACCCGCAGTCGCAGATTGAAAGACGAAGGGTATATATTTATTTTTCAAGTGCCTCAGCTGCCGGCATATATCTATACCCTAAATCATTTGCAACGGCTTCACAGGTAATATATCCCTTATGGACGTTCAAACCATTTAAAAGATTTTTATCATCGAGCAAAGCTTTTTTATACCCTTTATTGGCAATTGCCAACACAAAAGGCAAAGTTGCATTGTTCAATGCAAAGGTAGACGTTCTTGGCACAGCTCCCGGCATATTCGCAACGCAATAATGCACCATGTTTTCTTCTATATAAATTGGGTTGTCGTGAGTTGTAGCATGACTTGTTTCAAAACAACCGCCTTGATCAATCGCTATATCAACCAAAGCAGAGCCGGCGCGCATTTTCTTTAACATTTCCCTGGTAACAAGTNNACAAGTTTGGGTGCGGCAGCTCCGGGCAATAAAACAGCGCCAATAACCAAGTCAGCATTCATTACATGCCTTTCAATGTTATCAGTCATGGCATAAACTGTTGTTATTGCTGCTCCGAATTGTTGATCCAGTTCTTGGAGCCTAGTGATGCTTTTTTCTAAAACAACAACTCTTGCTTCAAGCCCCATTGCCATTCGAGCGGCATTAGTTCCGGCAACGCCGCCACCAATTACAACTACTTTGGCTTTGTCAACTCCCGGAACCCCTCCCAGTAAAATTCCCGAGCCTCCTTGTTTTTTTTCTAAACAATGAGCTCCAGCTTGAATAGCTAATCGGCCGGCAACTTCGCTCATTGGGGCTAATAAAGGCAATCGGCTATACTTATCAGTCACTGTCTCATACGCAATACAAGTTGCACCTGAAGATTTTAATGCTGCAGTTTGTTTGGGGTCTGGAGCTAAATGTAAATAGGTAAACAGCACCTGGCCTTCTTTTAACATTTTACATTCTTGCGGCTGCGGCTCTTTTACTTTTACAATCAATTCAGCTTTAGCAAAAATTTCATCAGCACTTTTACAAATTTTTGCCCCTGCTTTTTCATAGGCTGAATCTTCAAAACCAATGCCCTTACCAGCGCCGCTTTGCACAAAAACGTGATGGTCATGAGCAACCAGCTCTCTGACACTTGAAGGGACCAAACCAACTCTAAACTCTTGGATTTTAATTTCTTTTGGACAACCAATTTCCATACAAATCTCCGAAAATTATGTTATGTATTTTTTGTTGATGCATATTATGTCGTAATTTTAGCAAACTTACAAATTCCCAAAGTAATGATATTTTTTCGTGTATCTTTACTTTCATATATCTTTATTCGACTTTTTTAATAATCGAATTTTGTAAATTTCTAACCGGTA
>PLMI01000047.1 GCA_003142435.1 Coxiellaceae bacterium
AAAAAAGCAATGGAAAAAATAGAAGAACCTGCTGCAGAAAAAAAGAGGGATAAAAGCGAATGTCAAATTTCTGCAATTACATCACCTCATATTAAAACAAAAAAAGGTAAATACTACGGTCATTTCTTTGTTAGACCACTGAGATCTGTTGAACCAATAAGAGGATCTTCAGTTCAAGAAAAGTTTAGAATTTCAAGACCCTCAAGGCCACCAATGCCATTACATTTTTATTAGATAAACGTTTAACTTTTGAATGCAAAGGTTCTTTTTTAGCAACCGACCTCTTTAGATTTACTAATTTTACTAAGATTTCGTTACTTGGGGCCGCTTTACTTGCTGGACCACTAAGCTTAGTTAAAGAATTACTTACTTTTTATCCTTTAAAAGCTAACGACTGGAACTTACCATTAGCACAATATATTGACCTACCATCTTTTTTGTCTTCCTTTGCAAAAACTGATCAAATCGGGATTAAAGTTTTAAATCTTGATGTAAGTCATTTCGCCTTATTTTCCAAATTTGGTATCGGAAGTCCTACCATCCAAAATTGTTTCCTAAGAACAATGTTTCCAAAGAATCATCAAGCGAAAAATCCGACACCAGATGAAGAGTCTGTCGTGGAATTACCCCAGCCAAAAAAACTATCACTAGCTGAAAAGTTAGATCGTTTTAAAGTTTGGCCTTCAGCAGTCCCATCTGCTTGCATTCAAACATGCGTGAATGAAGGAGGTAAGGATGAAAATTCTCAATTGTTAATTACTTCTGAGCGATAAGTCGATAATATATTATTCACAAATTAGAATTTTTAACAGAATTAATTTGTGAATAATATTTTAAGGATAAAAAAATATCAATAAAATTAATAAGTTACGTTTTTATTAATTGCTCCTATCAAAATTGTCATGTAAAATTTTTCTCCGTAAAAAAGATACATTATCTTCCTTATAACAATAATAAATATAAACAAAATAATAAGAGATCTAAAAATGCAAGATTATAAACTAAACCAGACTTTTAAAAGCTTTGATTCTCTAAATAAGAATAACACGAGAGAGATATTAAATAATTTAAACGCGTTATTTAAACAAAAAGATATTCAAATAACACAAGAAGATGTCCTAGGAAGTTGTATAGAAGCAATATCGAAATATAAAAGAGACCCTTGGCTTGCCGTTATTATAATGGCATTTCTAAAAAACACGCACTGTAAAATCCCACCTCAAAGCATTACATATCTGCTACGTAAACCAATATCCCTTGAAGGTAATGGTTCTTCGTACTTGTTACTACTTAATGAATTTAAATTTATGAGTTTTTTGGCGATGTCTGTACTTGGAGCTGCTTCCCTTATTAAAGCAAATTTTTTAGTCGCTCAACTATTTATTTATCGTAAGTTATTAATCAAGGATTTAGACTTACCATTAGCGACATATTTAGATGCAGCTAAATCTGACTTTCAAGCTGTCTCTATAACCGTAAATCATTTTTGTTCATTTTCAGTATATAAATTTGGAAGCCCAGAAATACAAAGATGCTTTAGAGAAACAATCTTTTCAAAAAATTTTCAATCAGATTTTTCCGTGCATAGGGAAAAACAGGTAGTTTCACCACCGCCAAAAAAAAGAACTAAAATCGCTCAACCGAATGAAGAGCCGATAGTTTTATCACCGATGAAAGAAAAAACCAAAACATCTCAATCAGAAGGTTTAAAAAGATTTAGTATTTTGCCTGCTCCAGAAATACCACCAAAAAGTTTAGATCGCTCTAGCGCTTTACCCACAAAAAAAACTACAGCAGAAAGTTATGATAGTTTGCGTGTTTTAGAAACACTAACTCCTGCTTGGGAACCCCTAAGTGATAGGGTATTGGAAAATATGAGCACATTTACATCATCTGTTTAAATTGTGTAATTCTGCGAATTGCGTTGCAATTTTTTACTCGATTTTGTAATCGATTTAACAATTTACTACGAATAAAACACAAAAAACATGTAATAAAAAATATCAGTAAAATCAAATACTTGCAAATTTACTATACATTAAAGCGAAAATGCATTACATCGCCATCTTTGACAAGATAATTTTTACCTTCGAGGCGTAATTTGCCAGCGTCCCTTGCTCCGGCTTCGCCGTTATAACGAATAAAATCATCAAACGAAATTACTTCTGCGCATATAAATCCTCTTTCAAAATCGGTGTGAATGACACCCGCAGCTTGCGGAGCCTTAGTATTTCTTTTCACCGTCCAAGCCCTTACCTCTTTTGGCCCGGCAGTAAAAAAAGTTTCGAGCCCTAAAAGATCATATCCTGCACGAATAACTCTATTTAAACCCGGTTCATCAAGGCCAATTTCATGCAAAAATTCCATTTTTTCTTCATCTAGAAGCTGCGCGATTTCTGCTTCCAACACAGCACAAATTGCCACAACTTTAGCATTTTCTTTTTCCGCCAGCTCTTTGACTTTGTCTAAATGCGGATTGTCTGTAAAACCTTTTTCATCGACGTTGGCAATGTAAAGTATTTTTTTTGCCGTTAAAAGATGTAAATTTCTTATGCTTTCAGGTATTTCACCGGCATACAAAGTTCGCGCAGGTTTTCCCTGATCTAAATGATTTTTTAATTGCTCAAAAAAAGTTAACTCAACTTTTGCTTCTTTATCACCACTTTTTGCGACCTTAGAAACTTTGCTAATCGCTTTTTCAACACTTTCCAAATCGGCTAATACTAATTCGGTATCGATAACCTCAATATCAGAAAGAGGATCAACTTTTCCTTCAACGTGAATAACGTCAGGATTTTCAAAACAACGAACAACATGCGCTATGGCATTTGTTTCACGAATATTTGCTAAAAATTGGTTGCCCAACCCTTCACCTTTTGAAGCTCCTTTAACTAGCCCCGCTATATCTACAAATTCAATAACGGCTGGTATAATCTGTTTTGGACTAACTATTGTGGCAAGTTTTTCTAGCCGCGGATCGGGAACAGGCACAATACCGACATTGGGCTCAATAGTGCAAAAAGGATAATTGGCGGCAGCAATTTGTGCTTTGGTTAAAGCATTAAAAACCGTAGATTTTCCAACGTTTGGCAGGCCAACAATACCGCATTTTAAACTCATAATAAACTCCTAAAAAATCATTTCAATACCAGATGAAGAAACAGCAATATCAATTCTATTAGCGTTAAAACCTTCTTCTACGCTGCCAATTCCTATCACACAATCACCTAAACCCGATCCGGAAATTTTTGCACCGTAAATATCAGGCTGTTTGCGTAAAGCAAAAATCAAGGAAGACAACGTTTCATCGTTGACTCCCAAGGCATCAAGCAATCCCTGATTGATATTCATAACCGCTCCCGTGTGATGCCAATTTTTTTCTTTTATCCACTTAACTGCATCAAGAGAACATCGTTCTATTGCTTCGAAAATTACAGCTAAAATATTTGGATTTTTTTCAAACAGCTTGTTCACTTTTGCGATAACAACAGGCGTAGGTGTTTTTTTCCCCGAATATACTGAAACCAATGGAATAAAATCAGATATTTTTTCTATCACTGCCGGAGACATTTTGTAAGCAACTACGCCACCAAAAATACTTGCAGCTACGTCAGCTCCCGAACCGCTACCCTGAACTTCGCGAATTACTTTGCGCGCTAAAAAAAACAAGTCCATCAATTCAGGTTTTGCTTTTTTGCAAAACACTTCCAAAACCGCTAAAGTTGCAACCGTTACCGCCGCCGATGAACCAAAACCAATTGTTGCTGCCATATCGGATTCAATGTTCAAATCAAACCCTTTGGTCATTGACAAATTTTTCACTTGATGCGAAATTGCAGCCAAAACAAAGCTAAATGGCGCAGTAATCTCTATTTCATCTAAGGCTATTTGCATTTTTCCTAAAGAAGAGATTATATTTATAACTTTGTCATTTCTTGGCATTAAACTCACTGTGATTTTTTTATCAATAGCTGCAACAACGGCTGTTTTATCGTGTAAAACAGCATGTTCGCCAAATAACATTAAACTTCCTGGGACAATAACTTTATACATAATTTACTCTATAAAAATTTATATCCATGTTCAAAAACAAGATCTGCTATATCACCTTCTCCCACAACCAAAACTACTCCTGCATTATCACCTGTAACAGCACCCGCACCACTTACTTTAGCTGCTATATTTCTTTTTTCAAGAGATGCGATAAAATTTGCAACTTTATTTGGAACAACGCCTATCTGCATTAAAAGACGATGATTTTCTCGTATATATGTTTTCAAAGAAACCAAGTCATTTTTCTGCGCTGCTTCATCTATCGCTCGCGCTACTGCTGCAAATTTTTCTAAAAGATCTCCTGATTTAAAATGCTTCGCTGCTTCGCTTACGCACAAACCTGTTGTTGAGCTAGGTTTGCCGGTATTTATCAAAACAAAAGGAATATTAGTTACATCTCTCTTATAAAATTTGCCATTCTCAAAAAAAACGCACCCCTTATGCAAAGCAACATATATATCTAAACCGCTAGATTTACCATGTTGTAAATTTTCAATTGCCCGTCCCATTTCCCAGAGTTTTTCAGGAGAAATTTTAACTTTAAAAAAAAAGACAAGGGCTTTCAGCATGCTTATTATAATTGCTGCTGATGATCCCATGCCACAACCGCCAGGAATTTCACTCTTTATTTCTATATTTATTCCTTCTTGCAATTCTATGCCAAATGCTTCAGTAGAATACGCCAATATGTACAACAGCAAATCTTTTGGATGCCGTAAAACACGCTTTATGTTAACTTCGTTTTTGGTGAATTGTGCATAGCGTATATCAATATCTGATTTTACTTTCATGAGCTCATCGAATGAAAATTCTTCCTGATATCTCAAATTTCGCAAGAAAAGCAATACTTTGTTAGCTGTATGTTTTCTTAAAATAGTTTTAGCGCATAGTTTAATAGCCATGGCCAAAGCAGGATTGCCATAAACTACAGCATGTTCACCGGTAATTATGATTTTTCCTGGAGCTTTTGCTTTTATCATAAACGGTTATAAGATCGCTTATGCTGATTTATACCAGCCAATCTAAATTGGCCGGTATTATATGTTGGAATTTCATAATTACTGCCATCTTCCGGTAATTTGAAGTTATAAAAATCCAGGTATTTGTCATATGAAAGCTCTTCCCGATTCTCAATTAATGAGAAATTGACATCTCTGTTCAACATTTTCTTGTATTCAGGAACAACTTTTGCAGCAAAAAATTCTCCAGAACAGCCGGAACCGTAACTATACAAACCTATCATTTTTTTAGACAAATCTTCGTCGGTATTTTCCAAAAGAGAGAGTATTCCTAAGTAAAGAGATGCTGTATAACAATTGCCAATTTCGCGGCTTAAAATTAAAGAATTCCCTACTTGAGAGGCCATTTTCTCATCGCTCAAATCCGGATAATTATTTAATTTTGCAAGGCGTTTATGCGCTTTTTCCACGAGGCGCGGTATCGGAATATGATAGCAAAAACGATCATGATCTAAAAAGCTACGGCCGGAAATTTCTGCATATTGTTTCCAGGTTTCATCCAAAACTCGTAAATATAAATCACAAGAAAATTTTCCATCCACGAGTGCCGCATCGCAATAAAGAGGCCGCCAGAAATCCATTTGATCTTTGGTATAAAATCCGCTTTCTGGCTCAATTGTGAGAATTCGAGGGTTTACGGAAAGCAACATTGCAACAGCACCAGCTCCTTGTGAAGATTCGGCGGGTGTATTTAAACTGTACCTGGCAATATCAGAAGCTATGAGTAAAATTTTCTTTTTTGGATTTTGTTTCAACATAGCCAAAGACATTTGCAAACCAGCGGTTGCGCTATAGCAAGCTTGCTTTAATTCAAGAGCTCGACAACGAGCTGGTAAACCAAGTAATTTATGAACGTAAATAGAACCAGCCTTAGAGTAATCGACTCCGCTTTCTGTAGCCAACAACACCATTTCGATATCGTTCACATCAACGTCTTTAATAGCGGAAATAGCCGCATTGGCGGCTAGCGTCACAATATCTTCACCAGGAGAAGGCAACGCCATCTTTCTTTGTCCAAGCCCAATATAAAATTTGTCAACATCTATTCCCCTGGCTTTTGCCAGCGTTTTGAGATCTAAATAATAGTGCGGCGAATAAAAACCAATCGCATCGATACCAACGTTTTGCATGTTCACTTTCCGAAATCAGTCTATAGTTTAAATTAATAAAAATACGATAAAAAAGAATATTATCGTATTTAAAGGGCATTTTTGCAAAAATATTTTGTATAAATAAGCGGTTACATAGTTACCCCCTCCAAAAAACCATGCAAGGTTGGCAACTGCCTAATTTTAACGAAGTCCCTATTGATTAACACTAGTTTTTGATGCATTATAATTATAATACAATATAAACAACATGAATTTCACTTTATGCCTAAAGAAGATCATATAGAGATGTCCGGAGTCGTAATAGAAACCTTACCAAACACTATGTTTCGCGTAAAACTTGAAAATGGCCACACAATTACAGCACATATTTCCGGAAAAATGCGCAAAAACTACATACGCATTCTGACTGGAGATGCAGTAACGGTGGAAATGACACCTTATGATCTGACAAAAGGCCGGATTACCTTCAGAAATATAGATAAAAAAACAAAACCAACACCTGAAGAATAAATCACTCTATCTCAGTTCGAAAATTATCTGTCAAAAATTCTTGCTGTTCAGGCTTCAATTTTGCAAAGTCCTTTGCTAAAATTCTGTGTTTTTTTACGTATGTTGATGCCTGTTCTACTGTGAAACCATAATATTTCATCAAATAACACATTACAAAAATCACACTTCTTTCTTTGCCAGCCCAGCAATGCACATAAATACTGTTGCCTGATGACAAAATTTCACGTGCTTTTTCTAAAAAAAATAACATTTCAGCATAGGTAACTGTTTTCCCTGTTTCTGCATTGGTAAAACAATGATCAAAAACTCCTCCGCCCGCAAAACGGATTAAGTTTACATTTTTTGGTAAAGAATATTTACCAAGAATAGCGGGATCGAAAATTACAGGTATTTTTAACGGATTTCCATCAGAGTCATATGTTTCTTCTGATGGCTGCATTGAGATGATAAATAAGTTTTCATTCGAAGCAGGCAAATCTTTTTGCACAATTTTTTTCAAAATTTTTTGTGAAATCATTCTGCCTAAAAAAAGCTTTCCTTGCCCATTTTTAGCACTTTCCATTAAAGGAAGCGGTATTTGATTATAAGTCAATCTATATCTTACAGGTAACCAGAAAAAAATAATATCCAAAATATATTCAACTATAAAATTGCAGCTTCTGATTTTTAAAATTCGATCCAAAAATAATGCGCATGGATTGCGAAATTTTGCTTTTAAAATTTTGACAATTTTACGCTGCAACTCTTTATTCGCCTTGTTTTGGGCGATTTCTAAATTAATGCGTAAATATTTACGTAATCTGCTTTTTTCTTCGATAGACAAAGAAGCAACGTAATCATTTTTGCCTTTTAATCGTGATAATATTGGCTCTATATTTTCGTTATTAAATTCCATTTGCTTTTATCTTTTTTTCATTTAAATTACTAGTAAAGGGGCACGAAACCATATTGATTTCCCAGCTTCGATCTTAAAATCGCTGCCTTGTAATGGTCTGACATTATGTGTTATATTTCACCTAACTTTTTATTTTAATGCATTTTTTCAAAAATAAATACTCAAGAAAGCAATAAATGTCTTTAGTGCAAAAAATTTGTAAATCAAGCGGCACCAAATTATGCTTATTCCTGGCCACAGTTGGCCCGGGCATTGTTGTAATGCTTGCCGATACCGATGCAGGAAGCATTGTTACAGCGGCACAAAGCGGAGCGGTTTTTGGTTATAAACTGCTCTTCCTCCAGATTATACTCATACCAGTCCTATACCTTACTCAAGAATTAACGATTCGTCTTGGTATAACAACTCAGAAAGGCTTTAGCGAACTTATAAAACAGCAATTCGGCAACACTTGGGCATTTATCTCTGTTGGTACCTTAGCCATCCTTTCCGTTGGCGCTATAACTACGGAATTAAGCGGCATCGCCAGCATCGCCATTATGCTTGGTATTCCCGTTTGGCTTAGCATGGTAGTCAGCATAATTTTATTGATGGCTGTGGTATTTACCAAAAAGTACAGTACACTGGAAAAAATAGCTATCGCAATTGGAACTTTTGAATTGGTTTATTTAGTGGTCGCATTTAAAGCAGAACCATCGCTTAGTGAAGTTGCCAGCGGTTTTTCCAATTTGCCATTTGCCAATAAAAACTATTTATATCTTTGCGCTGCAAACATTGGTGCAGTAATTATGCCATGGATGATTTTTTATCAGCAATCAGCGATAGTAGACAAAAAATTGACCGAAAAAAATTTGCCATCGTCACGGCTTGAAACAGCATTCGGAGCGATAATAACGCAGGTAATTATGATTGCTATTATCATTGCTACAGCAGCAACTATAGGTAAAGTCCAAACAGGAGCACAGTTGCAAAGCATCCAAGATATTAGCCTTGCGATTACTCCATTTTTAGGAAGGACAACTGGAACGCTTTTTTTTGCTCTTGGGCTCCTAGGCGCATCTCTTGTAGCGACTATTGTTGTCTCTTTGTCACTGGCCTGGAGCATAGGGGAAATTTACGGTTTTAAACATTCATTGCAAGACAGGCCAAAAGAAGCTCCCTGGTTTTACGGGATATATTTCGCTATTCTACTTATCGGTGCAATTATAGTAATTTTACATACTCAATTAATTTACTTAAATATAGCTATAGAAGTTTTAAATGCACTCCTATTGCCAATTATTTTAACGTTTTTATTTCTTTTAACGTGCAAAGCATTGCCGCAAAAATATAAACTGCGCACTTGGCATTCTATTTTGATTGGAATAGTTTTCGCGGCAGTTAGCGCAGTGAGCTTATATACTGGCATTGTTGGCATAATGCCATAAAGCCAAATGCACTTACGTGCATGATTTTCTACATAGGCGAATAAAAACTTCAATCCACCTTAAATAACTTCTAATTTCACAAAGTTCAATGTAAAATTAGCTCAGGATTTTTTACTCATTTCAAATTAACAAAAAGGAGTTTCGATGAAAACTAAACTAATGGTTTGTGTTGGCGCATTATCACTCATGAGCGCCTCAATGGTATTTGCAGCACCAAATAACACCTCAACCGTACAACAAAAAAAAGTTACCGCAAAAGCAACAAAACATTCTCATTCCAAACATAAGAACACTAAAAAAATAAACAAAGTAAACCAACAACCACAAGTTGCTGCCAAAGCGCTACCGCAACCGCAAATAAAGCCATTTCATGAACTACCAGCTCTACACGTTTGGGGTTATGGCGGTTCGCATACTATAGGCGAAGGACAAGGTTTAATGCCATTGATTAGCAGCAACCAAAGCAAAAATTTATATGTATTGGCTGAAGGCAAAGAAACAGCAAATACAGCCGCGCATTACTTTGGAGTTGGCGGCGGTTACAGGCAGGTTGTAAACAACAGAATTTTCGGCGGCTATTTTATTGTTGATGATAACTTTACAGATCACTTAGGAGATAAAAACTTTTTCGTTTTAAATCCTGGTTTTGAAACTTTGGGCGACAGATGGGATTTTCGGGTAAACGGCTACTTCCCTCTTGGGAGTAAAAGTTGGGACACGGGAGATTCATATAACAACACTCATTTTAGCGGCCATGATGCATTTGCCGATCTTTATGAAAATGATGCTTCCATTGGTAATGGCGCAGATGCTGAAATTGGCGCCAAAGTACCAAAATTTGACGCTTTAAAAGTATTTGTCGGCGGCTATTACTTTAATGAAGAAAATACCGGCAGCATTACGGGCGCATCCGGAAGAGTGGAATATAAAATCAATAATTATTTATCTTTAGAAGTTCGCGACACTTACGATAATTACTATGACAACATGACGTTGGTTGGCTTTAAAGTAAGTTTCGGCGGAGTCGAAAACAAAGGCGAAAACGGAATTTCTGACAGATTGCTGGATCCAATCGAACATAACCTGGCAACGCAAGCATTAGCAAACAGCGTTCCGATTAGAACCAGTTCAAAATTGCTTGCTGCTAATCAACAAACAAACACAAGCCCAATAGAGTTTGTTGATGACAATGACATGGATAATTCCCAAATCGTTATTGAAGGCGATGGAACCTATGAGCATCCATATAATCAATTAAATGATGATGTGATTACGGATATAGAGAATCAAGGACTGGGTAATGCAATAACAATCTATGTCGATAACGGCACTTACTCTATGAACGGCATTTTAGATTTACCAGATAAATATTCTATTTACGGACGAACTGATGATTTTATGCGGGCCGCAAAAGGTGATGACCGACCAGAACTTGATGGCGCTATCTCTGTTGAAGGTGATAGTACAATTGATTCAGTTAAGATAATGAATGACGATGGCAATGAATCATTCGGTATCAATATTGATAGCAGTTTTACACATACCGATGATGGAGAGCAAAATGTTATTTTAAACAATATCGTTGTTGGAACAACTGATCCGGATAATGCAGATAAAGCATATGAAACAGGAATCGAAATAAATAATGCTACTGTTACCATGTCCAATTCTAAGGTATATGGATTTGATGATGAGAATTGGATCGTTGGAATGCAACTGTGTGGGATTGCAATGAATGATGCAACTCTTAATTTAGGTGCGAATAACATTATTGGTGATTATGAATCCGGTAGTGGTAACGCCATAGGAATTGATATGTACTCTGATATCTCTAGTAGTACCGTTAACATTCAAGGCAAAAATAATACTATTTATGGTGAAAATACGGCGGGCGGTAATGCTTATGGCATTTATATTGGCGAAGAAAACACAGGAACCATAAATATTTCCTCTGAGCATAATACAATCTATGGCGAAGCAAGTGGTGACGGCGAAAATAATTCCGATTCTTCACAAGCTGCAGGGATTTACGGTGAACTGGGTAATAGTATAGCTACTATTAATATCACTGGTAATAATAATACAATTTATGGTTCTAATTCCATCTACAATAATTTCGAGAATGCTGTAGGCATCCATCTTAGGGGTTCTAGTGGTACGGTAAATATTTTATCAGACGATAATACAATCTATGGCGAAATCGAAGAAAGTGATAGTGACTATGGCAGCTATGCTACTGGGATAGATTTAAAAGCCAATAACAATACTTTAAATATTAGTGGCGATAAAAACATTATATATGGAAATAATTTCGATGGATATGAGGCAGAGGGTATTTATGTAAATTCATTTGGAGGCCAGAGTAATATTAATATTGCTTCTGATGGAAATGTTATATCCGCTTCGCAATCAAATAATGTATTATCATCTCCCTTTTACCCAATAAGTGGCATTTATTCTGATGGAAACCTCACAATAAC
>PLMI01000023.1 GCA_003142435.1 Coxiellaceae bacterium
CATTTTAACTTTGCTCCTACACGTCAGATTAAAAAACATGCAATAAAAAATATTAATAAAATCAATATGCTGCAGATTATTTAAGGATATTTAATTTAAGATGACATATTCTATACTAAATTATATTGAAAAATAAATAAAAAACGATATTTTAATGGATACCCGTAATTTAAAAAATAATTTTTGTTTGACATCGCATAACGAGATGCTTGATATTTGCAAGCCGCTGATTGATTACACCGAAATAGATTACGTTATTTATGGCAGGTTTTATGAAGACAACTCGATACCAAGTAAAAACAATATCAACTGTAAATATGAAAAATTAACAGCGCGTGAGAAAGAGTCTGCTTTTTGGCTTTTTAATGGAAAAACAATTCCAGAAATTGCATTGATACTCAATATTTCCAAACGCACAGTTGAAAAATTTATTACATCCATTAAAAATAAATTTGATTGTTGTACACTTTTTCAGCTGGGCAATGAATTATCTATTATTCGTGATAAATTAATGCTAATGGAAAAGTTAAATTAAGTTCAATTTTGGTTCAAGTTAATGATAAACAAAAAGATACAATGGAAAATCTTACCATTTGAATTAATTACTATTAATGACCTTTATGATATTTTAGCTCTAAGAGAAGAAGTATTTGCCCTTGAGCAAAAGTGCACTGCGATAGATCTGGATGGTTTAGATAAACGAGCTATTCACGTAATAGGAAAAATTAACGAACAAATCATGGCAACAGCAAGAATCCTGCCACCAAATGTTTATTTAAAAGATAAAGTAAGTTTTGGAAGATTAGCGATCAAAAAACATTTGCGTGGCAAAGGTTTTGGTGATGAGTTAATGGACATTATTTTCCAATATATTAAATCTAATTTCCCGGGAATTCCCATCGAATTTTCTGCTCAACTTTATTTAAAAACTTTTTATGAGAAGCATGGTTGCACCGCATTTGGTGCAGTTTATGATGATGGCGGTATACCTCATATTTACATGAAATGTTTATAAACATTGGTAATAATGTTATAATAAAAATTATTTCACATTTTTCATATTACCTAGACAAGGAGAATCAAACATGAAATCCACAATAAAAAATATTATGGGTGCTAAAAAACCAACTCAATTTCCGGAAAAGGAATTAAAAAATTGGTTAAAAAATCGTAAGCAATGGGACCATAATAATTGGTTAACCCTTTTAGATGATTTACGTAAAAAAGGATATTCTGAATACTCTGATTCTGACGAGGGTCGTACTAGAATTGGAGAATTCTTAGAAGCAAATAGAGAAAAAATGTAGTAATTAAGCATTACGTCATTTCACTAATCACAATAATCTATTCTTCAAAGGGTCCATGTCTAAAGATAGATGTAAAAGAAAAATTAAACTATAAGATTTCGGCATGGAAGAAAATTGATATATTATTAATCACAGAAGCATTTCGTCAAGAAGGTATAAAGTCAGCAGAAAAAAATTTAGACGTTCTTTGTAGTATGTTGCAAGCTAAAAATGCATCATACAATACACTTATCGAACACTACTACTTATGCGAATGTATTATTACACAAAACCTTCAAAATGATGGCATTTATGTATTGCCAATTTTTAATAGCCAAGAGCCATCTTCTCGACTACTAGAAGGAATAGCAATTTACGACTCTACTGATCTTTATTATCTATTAACAGCTCCTAAAAACATACCATTGCCTGACAAGTTGGCTACAACAACTGTACCTGCAATTTTAATCAATAAAATCAAATAGTTACAAGAAAATAAGACCGCAAAATTAATTTCGGAAAATCTTTATGTATTTCTTATCTCAGAGAAGTAAAACGCAATTTTTCTTGAAATTTAATAATATCTTAATATTGATATCGTATACTTAATGTGAAATACCGTTAGAACACCATACGCTTACATAATATATATAAATTAAAAAAAATGATAATAATGCCATCCTTTGATTCTTACAGTTTTCAAAAAATTTGCACAAGTATTTTTGTTAAAAAATACACTGATATAATTTTAAGAAAATATAGCGAGGCAGTAGAATTATACTTAAAAAATCATCCAATAAATTACGGGAACTTTGCTAACACTAGTCGCGTAAGAAGAATACTGTATGATGAAAATACAAAAAAAGCATTGTTAAAATACATTCTAGACGATGTTTCACGTTCATTCCCAGAAGAATTTATCCGCGCGATCAAAAATTTTATCGTAGCTAGCTTTGGCGAAGATGGTTTAAAAGATCTCAAAACCATTCCGGAAAAAATTGCACCTATTCTTGAGGCAATTGAAAGAGGAATGCCATTTCCTGAATATGTTACAGTCAATCCTGAACTAAAAGAACACTTAGAATATAGAGAAGGTGTAGTTAAGGCTGATGTAAATAACCACATCAAAAATATTATGTCTGCAATTGGCAGAACTCATGAGAATCTGTCAAATATAAATAGTAGAATATTACAAATACCTCCTGACAGTAACTGTCAACTACATTCAATAGAATTTACAGGCAGTGACCCTCATAAAGAAGGGCAAACTGTGGTTTTTGTGCGAATGTTGGTTTATCCGAAGGAACAAAGTTGGTATCCTTTTTCGTCTTTATTTTCACCAGCCCCTGAACTTCGTACGATAGTTTATCAACCAAAAGATATGAGGTTTGCTTATTTTATTCAAAATATTCTGCAATATTTGTCTACTGTTCCAAGAATAGCAGAAAAATTGGAGAGAATAAGTAAAAAATTAAATGTACCTTTGCTTTCATTAGCATATAGAATTCTAGCTTGTGGAAACGGCAATTACGGTTTTGCCCAACATTTGTCTAGCAATCCTTCCGACTATCTTATAGACCCCAATGATGAAGAATTACTAAATGACATTTCTTTCTTGGACGGTGTAGTTGCAACAGTATGCACTACGTTAAATATAAGCGATCTACATTGTGAAAACGTGTTCATCTCTTCAAAAATATTTCATTTGGTCGACCTGGAAAGTCCTTTGTCTGCAGCAGGTCGTGGAAAAATAAAACATACAGGTTTGACGTTTACCCGCGATGGAGCTATTTATCCTAAGGAGCAATTGGACACTATGCAGCAAAAGAAACAAAACCCTCGGGAATCGATAAAAAGCGCTTTATTTAGGCAAGAAGATCCTTTGCATATGGTCCCTCCTAAAAGAGAACCATTTTTTAATGGTTTTCAGATTACTTTTGAGGAACTAGCAAAAATTAGCCCAGAGCTGCTTAAAGATATAGAAAATTTACCAAAAGACACAATAATACGTGCTTATCCATTGACCACAAACGATTACTTTATGTATCGTTCGTCACCACCTTATATAGATTTTAAAGGCTATTTTTTAAAAAAAATTCGCAAGCAGCTAAAGTTTCTGCGACACGAAGAGCTCGGTGCTAAAAGATGTAAGATACCAGACCTAAAACACATGATACTCGCGTATTTAAACATGGGCAAAAGCATAATAAATGCTTTTAAAACAGGGGATATCCCGTATTTTTACTTAAGAGCATGGACCGGAGATCTTCATGATGGCGCAAATGAGAAACTAGTTTGGGAGGAGAATAAAGTACGCGACTTTGTTCGCCATGAACTTTTAAATGGACCAGTTTGTTTGTGGAGACATTGCAACTTAGCGTTAGAAGAGGGCTTGCGATTGATAAAAGAGATAACAAGGAATGAGTCTTCACCGTTTGTTTGCGAGCAGGCAGAAGGTACGCTTATTCTTATTAATTCTCCAATCGGTAAAAAATTTATTTATAAATTATGCGGAAGAATAGAAACAGTTTCTGTCGATGAAATAGAAGGAATTTCCGAGATATTGGCTAAACCCAATATTGATTATGATGATCGGGAAAAAATAGCTGAACAATTTAAAAAATATCTCAACAAGAAAGGGGGCCTTATAGACTTAGCCACTGAAAGATTAATGAGGATGTTTGATGAGGTAAAAACATATGCTCCTATTGATGAAGGTAGAGATACATTTCGGCAATTAGACTCAGAGTGCGGACACAAAAAACCTGAAGATTATGATTTGTACAAAAAAAATGTGAAGGAATTAGATCGGTTTTTTCATAAGATAGAAATGTGGGAAAAACCACGTCAATCATGCTCACAATTTGAAAGTACAACCCCG
>PLMI01000025.1 GCA_003142435.1 Coxiellaceae bacterium
TTGGCGTTTCTGATTGTTAAAAAACATATTTTGTTTCAATGTTCAAGCGTTGCGATCGTGAAAAACGCATGATCTTACCCTAGGCTATGATATTTCACGCCTTCGGCGTTTCTGATTGTTAAAACATGTTTTTATTTCAAAAGGGTTGCCTCCTTCAGCACACGCCGTTTAGACCCTGTTTTTCGCACTAACCATTTCCGAGAAATTTACATAATAAAATACAAAACTCAATACCGTATTAATTCTTCAAAATATCTACAAGGCAGGTATTTCTCAAAAATTTACTTATTAAGGATTTACGTTAAATTCAATTGCGGCTCAAAATCATCGTTGTTATACTAGACTTCTTTCAAAACTCGCTTGTTTTGGGAAATTTGAAGGCGGATCGAAACGGAGAACCGGAATGTACACTCTAGTACATGAGGATTCGAGTACCGAACCAACGCACAAATTCCCAAAAAAAGTAGAGTTTTGAAAGAAATCTACTGTATCAAATAATTCGGAGGGCTAACCAATGACTAAAAATAAGAAATTTAGCTTCATTCCTAGAGCAATGTTAGGTCTTGCGCCAAAAGAAGAAAAATTTTTCCTCATGTTTCAAAATATGACGAAAATCATCGTACAAGCAGCAGAACTTCTCAAGGCAATGCTAGATAACTTTGAAAACCCGGAAAAATACCAACAGCAAATAAGAGATCTGGAACACCAGGGCGATCAGCAAACGCACGAAATAATCCAAAAATTAAACACAAGTTTTGTTACTCCTTTCGATCGCGAAGATATTTATTCTCTTGCTTCCGCTTTAGATGACGTTTTAGATTATATCGATGCGTCAGCAGCGCACATTGTACTTTACAAAATTGAAAAACCAACTGAATCCGCCAAAGAACTCGCATTTATAATCTTAAAATGCACTCAGGCAATAAATAAAGCCATGGAACTTTTAGGCAAAGAATTAGAGCAAATTGCCGACTTTTGCATTGAAGTAAACTCTTTAGAAAACGAAGGTGACCGCATTCGCAGAGCAGCAATAAGTGACCTTTTCGAAAACGAAAAAGACGCGATTCGTTTAATAAAGTGGAAAGACATTTATGAAATTTTAGAAAAGGCTGTAGATGAATGCGAAGACGTCGTAAATATTTTGGAAAGTATGGTATTAAAACATGCTTAGCATAACCTTTTTAATTTTACTACTGGTTATAGCATTATCTTTAATATTCGATTATATCAATGGTTTTAATGACACGGCGAATGCAATTGCAACTTGCGTTTCTACAAGAGCCCTGTCAATAAAAAGCGCCATAATCATGGCCGCAGTATTAAACTTTGTTGGCGCCATGATTTCCACAAAAGTTGCAGCGACCATCGGCAATAGCATTGTTGATGCAAATAAAATAACGCAAGTTGTGATTTTAGCAAGCGTTTCGGGCGCCATCCTTTGGGGATTGACCACCTGGTATTTTAGCATTCCTTCGTCCTCATCTCATGCACTTATCGGCAGCATCATTGGAGCAAGTATCGCTAAAACTGGAGTAACGGCATTACACTGGAACGGAATAGGAAAAATTATCCTCTCTTTAATTCTGTCTCCAATTTTTGGCACCATTCTTGGATTTATTACCATGATCAGTTTATTGTGGGCGTTTCGCAACAAAGCTCCAACTCCTTTAAACGCTGCTTTTCGTAAAATGCAGATTTTTTCCGCAGCTATTATGGCATTTTCACACGGAACAGCTGATGCGCAATAATCTATGGGAATTATCACTATGGCACTTTTAAGCTATGGCGCAATAAAAACATTTAATGTGCCCTGGGAAGTAATGGCCGCCTGCGCATTAGCGATGGCGCTTGGCACAGCTTTTGGAGGATGGCGCATCATCAAAACAGTCGGTCGCGATTTTGTTAAATTGCAACCAATACATGGATTTTGTGCGCAAACCACGACTGCTGTGGTAATTTTAGGAGCTTCAGCGCTAGGAATGCCGACAAGCACAACGCACGTTTTAACTTCTTCGATTTTAGGAGTCGGTCTTTCTCGAAGAATATCGGCAATTAATTGGAAAATAGCAGGGCATATTTTATTAGCCTGGGGATTGACTATTCCAGCCTCTGCAATAGTTTCATTTTTGCTTTATTATTTGTTAAAACTATTCATAACGAAGGATTTATAACGTTATTACTATGCGGCATTATTGATAATGTCATGAATAGAATGCAATTTGTGTATTTTATTTAGCTTATCCCCTAAAAATAAACGCCTTTCTTCTAAATCGTAATCAATTTGCAAACCTAACCAAAATCCTTCAGAAGTCCCAAATGCCCGTGCCAAACGCAAATCAGTGTCTGCAGTGATAGAACGTTTACCAAGAATTATTTCATTAATTCTTCTTGGCGAAACTTGTATATCGCGCGCTAATTTATTCTGGCTTATTTTTAGAGGTTTTAAAAATTCTTTCAATAAAATCTCTCCTGGGTGTATATTTTTTAGTTTTTTCATATATAGTTTTCAAAATTATTTTTAACAAATGCGATAAAGAATAAGTTCAATGATAATCCTCAAGTTTAATATCGTAGGAATGATTGTCTTTCCATTTAAAGCAAATACGCCATTGATCATTAACTCTAATACTATACTCTCCGCGTCTTCCTCCCTTCAAAGATTCAAGACGATTATTTGGAGGAATCGTTAAATCCTTTAGCGTTTTTGCATTATTCAGCATACGTAATTTCCTACGCGCCACTTGCTGAATGTTTTGAGGGAATTTCAATGAAACAAATCCCATCCATATTCTTTCTGTTTCCTTACATTTATAATTTATTATCATATTTCACACCCGGTTTATTATAACGCATAACGTTACATGTTACAATAACTAAAAATTTATATTTGCATAAACCACATAGAAACCAAAAATGTCTTTTCTTCGATTTTACCTATTACAACTGATATAATAATTATGATAGGTTATATTTTTACTTACAAAACTCAATACAGTAGTACTTACACTTATTTTTAATTAAATACTAAAACAAAATAACCCCATTTATATGTGCGGCATTGTCGGCGCAATCGCGCGAAAAAATATAACTAACATTCTCATCGAAAACTTAAAAAGGCTCGAATATCGCGGCTACGATTCTGCAGGCATTGCTATTATTGACGCAAAAGGAAAATTGGAGCGCCTTCGTTCTGTCGGCAAAATTGAAATCCTAGAAAAGGAACTTAAAAAAAAACCGCTGGTTGGCAATATCGGCATTGCTCAAACAAGATGGGCCACGCACGGTGCGCCTTCTAAAAAAAATGCGCATCCGCATATTTCTAAAGGAACCATAGCACTCGTACATAATGGCATAATTGAAAACCACGAAGAATTGCGTTCGCGTTTGCAAAAGTCTGGTTATGCTTTTACTTCTGACACAGATACTGAAGTTATCGTACATTTAATTCATAAATATTACGGCGAAGATAAAAACTTAGTAAATGCCGTTTTCAAAGCTTCGAAACAACTTACAGGAGTATTCGCTTTAGCCGTCTTAAGCAAATATAACCCGGAAAGCCTCGTTGTCGTACGCTATGGGAGCCCTTTAGTTATAGGCCTTGGAGAGCGTGAAAACCATATAGCCTCTGATTCCATTGCCCTTCTTCCGCGCACCAACAAATTTATTTACCTTGAAGAAGGCGATTTAGCAGAAATCAAACTGGATTCTTATCAAATTTACGATAAAAACTTTAAGAAAGTTACTCGCCCAATCAAGACTTCAGAACTTAGCTTTAAAGCTGCTCTGATTGGAGATTATGACCATTACATGCAAAAGGAAATTTTCGAGCAACCGATTGCAATAGCAGAAACAATAAATTCAGTTCTCGACTATAAAAAGCAAATTCCGGAAGACTGCTTTGGCAAACATGCAATAAAAAAATTCAGTAAAATCAAATGCTTGCAAATTACGGCGTGTGGATCCAGTTATAATGCCGCCTGCATTGCCAAAAACTGGCTGGAAAGTATCGCCGGCATTTCCTGCAAAGTGGAAATCGCAAGTGAGTTGCGTTATCGCGAAGCCGTAGTAGAACCAAATACTTTATTTGTAGCAATTTCACAATCAGGCGAAACAGCTGATACGTTGGCTGCTTTAAGAGCTGCGAAAAAACTTCCTTACCTCGCGACTTTAGCAATCTGCAATGTTCCTGAAAGTACTCTTGCCCGCGAATCCGATCTAGTTTTTTTAACAAGGGCCGGAGTAGAAATCGGCGTTGCTACCACTAAAGCTTTAACTACCGCACTGGCTGCACTTTTTATTTTAACTTTGACATTGGGAAAATATAACAAATTAAAAACAGCCCGTAGCAAACAACTGCAACTTTTAGAGCAACTCAAACATACTTCCGTTTTGGCAAAACAAGTTTTATATCTTGACGACAAAATAAAAATACTTGCAAAACGGCTCTGCGATAAAGAACATGTCTTCTTTTTGGGTCGCGGATGCAGCTATCCTGTTGCTGTAGAAGGAGCTTTAAAATTTAAGGAAATCTCTTACATTCATGCAGAAAGTTATCCGGCTGGTGAATTAAAACACGGACCATTAGCCTTGATCGATAAAAATACCCCTGTTGTAGCAATTGCGCCAAACGATGGTTTAACGGAAAAATTAAAATCCAATATTTATGAAGTAACAGCGCGGGGCGGTGAAGTAATTGTTTTTGCCGATGAAAAAGTAAGCATACCTCGTGGAAAAAACATTCACGTGCAAAAAATCCCGGAAATGCCAAAAGAAATAGCTCCAATTATTTATCTCATACCGCTTCAATTACTCGCTTATCACGTTGCAGTTTTAAAGAAAAATGACGTTGACAAGCCAAGGAATTTAGCAAAATCAGTTACCGTTGAATAAAAAAAACTAAAAAACACATAAGCTTTCATTAAGGTAAAAAAAACGGCTTATTATTTTAAAATTTCTTGTCCGGAAGCCATTTCAAACGCTCATCAATAGCTATAAGATAAAAGAAATATTCAGTTTACGAATATCATCTTACTTTTAACATCTACTACTAACATCTACTAGTTAAAATAAAATGTTAGAATTTAAATAAATTTTTTATCTTAAAACTTTGTTCAAAATAGAGGTACAAATTATATGATGTCAGGAGCTCCAGATCCCACTATTCAAAAAAAGACAAATCTTTGGGATGTTGATTTTAGTTTTGATAATCCCCCAGCTATTGCAAGTACGACACCAGCAACTTCTTTTCCATCTTCTACTACTGAAAGTGCCAGGCAAGCTGGGCAGGCAGCTGTGCCACAACCAATCTCTGCACCACCAAATATTCCAACAGTTGCTACTCCTCCAGTACAAGTCGCTCCAGTAGTCTCTCCTCCCCCTGCGGTACCCACGCGATCTGCTTCTGAACCACCAGCGCCCGCTCATGCTACTGCAAATGTTTCTTCAAAAAGATCTGCCACACCTTCTGTCGTTAAAAATGATAAGCCAAGAACCCCGGTGCACTTAAATTTGAGGAGTATAACACCTGCTGCGCCAAAATCAGGTTCAATCCAAGAATCAGCACCACGTGTGCCCGCTGCCACCCCTCGCATCCCTGCTACAGCTTCTACTCCCAGACAAACTCATTTCCCTCCTCCTTTAGCCTCTACTTCTAAGCCAAAAACTGGTGTTCCTGTTTCACAGACCGTTCATGAAGAAAAGGAAACACAAGAAATCGATGCTACTGCCGTTACGAAAGTAGAATCTCAAACTACCGAAATTATAAGTACATTACCCTATGTTCAAAAGCTAATTTCAACAATGATTGCAACTGCTGCCTTTAGCCACAAGGAAACAGAGGAAGATAAAAGTGTGGGAAAACAAGCAATGGAAAATGCGGTTGCACAAGAGGAAGAAAAAGTAAAAAAAGGCGATAAATACGCAGAAAGCGAAGAGCAAAAGGCAAAGAATGAAGTATTACAAACATTTATCAATCACCAAAAATCCTGTGTTTTATTTACAGAAGCCATGGATTTAGTTAAACAAAATAGAGGGGGACAACTTACTGTCGAAGATCTTGATGCACCTACCTTAACTGAAATTAAGGACACTTTCTTTACTATGACAAAAGAAGATTTTGATCGCCTTAATCGTAATATGGCCGCAAACCGCAGTAAGCTGATGCAAGATATAGACCCAGAGGATGAACTAAATACAGTATTCAAAGAATTGAAGCAAGCAGGAGAAGAAGCAGATAGAAAATTAGATCAATTTCGAGAAGTAAGAGATATTATTTCAAATTGGCGTGAAAGATTAATGTATTTAGAAGTTTGGAATGAAGAAAAAATAAGCCGCTGGTGTGCTGAAATAATGGATCTTGCCAAAAAAATAGGCAATACACCAGCTGTTCCTCCAGATTCAGAGGAACAAATAAGCAAGTGGTGTACTGAAATAGCGAATCGTACCAAAATAACAGATACTACGTCGCACGCTGATAAACAGAAGCTTGGAAATTTAGTAACTGATAAATTAAAAGCTTTTCGTGACCTACTCACAGATGAAGATGAAAAAGATACTAAAGGTTTTTTTGCACCATTATTAGCAAAAGTTGAAGAAATACGTAAAACTCGAGTAAAACTGCTCGAACAGCAACTGGCACTCATAACAAAAGCATTAACACATCCAAAAAAACCTAGGGAAAAAGCACTATTATTAGCTTCTCAAAGTGCATTACGGGAAGAAATACAATCAGTTAATGATAGCGCGCAAACACGAGTAACTATCATAAATGCCTGGCAAAATATTAGAAGAGAAGAAAGGATGCTTTTTTACTTAAGAAACATAAATTCTCTTAGATTACTCCCCCCTGCTATCAAAGATACACGAGATGCCTATTTAGTCCTATTAAAAAGTTTTCCCCAGTACAACAAACTCACTGAAATGCCACAAAAAACATATAATGAGACATTTGGACGGGGAGTTCTCCCGCTATCACATTTAATAGATGAGCAAATTCTCGAGTTAATGTCTGAGACAGTTTTAAAAGAGTTGGATCAATACGTAGGTACTACTGATGAAAAAATTTTTGACCCAGACCTAATACGTTTTTCTGGCTTTTATCAGCAACTACTGTTTGTCACGGCATATATTATAAAAAGTCCTGTTATACAAACATGCATAGATAGCATAAATGAAAAGAAATCAGCAAAAGAAGTTAGAGAAGCAGTTTTCAATGTAAAAGAACAAACAGCAGAAATATTAAAAAGTGATAAATGTATTTTAAGAAACTTTAACTCTACCGATAGCTTAGTTGCTCCTATAACAAGAGGAACAACAGCAGTTGATACCCAATTCCATGCAGTTGAAACACCATGCCATGGATTACATACTACTGCTCATATTAGTTTGATCACTGCTGAGTCCAACCAAACAGCTATTTATCTAAGAGATGGCATACATAACCTTATCGATCGTATGGAATCTTTAGCTGTGCTGGAGGAACACGCTGATGTATTAGAATTTGACAGCAAGATCTTTAATAAGGTTACTAACAATTTAAATGCAGCAGTAGGCGGCGGAAGCTGGTGGGATTGGTTTTTAGGCTTGATCGAGTCCATTCCCTTAATTGGCTGGGGGGTTAAGTGGATACATAATAAATTTTTTAGAGCGCCAGCTGGAGCAGCAAGAGCAGCTATATATCAAGATAGAGTGGAAAGCAATGCGCAAAAAGCAAATGCAGCAGTAGCTAAGAGGCAAAATGTAGAGAGAAGGGCTGGCTTAGGTTTACCACCCACCCATCGTCGTCGCATCACTCTACCTCCAACAAAAAAAACAAATAAATCTGAAGAAAAAGAGCCATTGCTCCCAAAGGGTGCAACTACACTATCAGAACAAATTTCTTCTGATAGTACCAAAAAAGTAACAGAAGAAATCGCTAAAAAGCAAGGGTCACTTACCATAAACGACTTCAATAAAATAATTTTTTCAGCGCAACAAGAAAAAGCAATTAGAACAAAAGAGTTAGATTGCACATCATCAGAAGTTTTCAATCAACTAGAGAGGAAATGGAAAGAAATAGCTATCGCTGCCGGTAATTGTCCTGCTGAATATGCTAAAAAGGAATCGGCGAGTGTACAACCTGCGGCACCTACTGCAAGCTCATCAAATGCTGCTGCAACAGCCAGCCAACCAGCTCCTGCTGCTCCACCGCCTGTTTTGATGACACCAGCACCCGCAGCAGCGCCAGCAAAAACTTAACCCGAGCCTGCTCTACAACCTCCTCATAAGTAAACAAAAAAGGGCAATCTATCATGATTGCCCTTTTTAATCTGCGTATTAATCGGTGGGTTTATTCACTTTCATAAAACCGAAATTGAATAAAACATATAATAAAAAACTTCAATAAAATCAAATAGTTACAAAATAATCAAAAAATCCCACAAAAAACACGGTATTGATTTGTAGTTTTTGTCTAATAAAATCTCAGGGACAAAAAACTAAAATTAAATGGAGATATTCCGTGTTAAATAAACTGTTTTTCACGACAAAACAAAATCTAATAGGCGTTGATATAAGCGCGACCAGTATTAAACTCATAGAACTTGAAAAATTCCGCAATACCTGCCGCGTGAAATCTTTTGGCATTCAACCAAACGAAGAAATAAATCACAATTTAGGTTTATCGCTTAAAAAACTTTTTACAACCCTTAAAATCAAGACAAAAAACATTGCTCTCGCACTACCCTACTCCAGCATTATCAATAAAGACATTACTTTATTATCTTCCATAAAAAAAAATGAAATCGAAAACTTTCTTAAGTTAAATACACAAAAACACTTGGGCTATCCTTTAGATAAAATCTGTTTCGATTATCAAATACAAAATAACAAAAAAAATAATGATACTCTACAAATAAAAGCTGTCATTGCCAAAAAAGAGCAAGCACAAAAATTAGCAGAGATTGCAATTTCAGCAAAACTAAAAGCAAAAACATTGGATGTAAATGCTTTTGCTTTAGCAAGAGCAGGTTCTTTTTTGCTTGCAAAAGAAAATTATAAAACTGTACTTTTGGCAAATATAAACTATGACTCTGCTTTATTTTGCGTTCTGCATCAGCTATTTCCAATTAACATCCAGGAAAGCTTTCCGGAAAAAAGTAAAGCACAAACATTAGAATCTTTAAGCGAATATGTTATCCAATATATAAAAATTTGCTTTGCAAGCACTCATGTGAGTGCAGAAAAAATAATATTGTCAGGAGATAACACACAAAATCCCCATTTACGTTCTATTATCGAGGAAAAAATCAATATCCCTACAATTTTAGCGAATCCATTTGAAGGGATGAAAATATCAGACAGCATCCCTTGCGAACTTGTAAAAAAATATGCGCCGGAAATGATGATTGCAACGGGTTTAGCGCTTCGAAAATTCAGTCATGATAACAATTAACTTACTTCCCTGGCGCGAAGAATTACGCCAAAAAAAACAAAGAAATTTAAAAAATAGCATCATAATTGGGTTATTTTTCTTGTGCTTATTAGCAATTAGCTTTCATATGTTTTTATTAAAGGAAATAAATGCGCAAAAAAATAAAAATCAAATTTTGACCCTTAAATTAAAGCAATGCGAACAAAAAAAGAAGGGGTTTGAAATTGAAAAACAAGGCCAAATTAAAACTGAGAACGTTCTTCAAATGCTAAACGTCTTAATTAAGGAGCAAGTGCAAAACGCTAAAATGCTTTCCGAACTTAGCGCAATTATTCCCGATGCCATAACGCTAACCAATATCAACAAAAATGGCAATGAAATAATCATAATTGGTAATTCCATAGCTATGCAAAATATAGCGGATTTATTGAAAAATAGCACAAACAATAATTTCTTTAAAAATCCAGATTTGGCGGAAATTAAAAACAGCGGTAAAAACGAACATTTGTTCGTAATAAAGCTCGAATTAAAATGAAGCTAAGAACAGAAAATCCCTGGCTAAAAATATCGATAATAACTTTCATATTATGTTTATTAATTGTTATCGATATTACGCATTTATTTAAAACACTTCATGCTTTAGAGCAAAAAAATGCAGCGTTAACAAATGAAATAAACGCACTGCAAACAAGCTTAGCTAAGTCAAATATTGCATCAAATGAAGCCCTGCGGCTAACCAATAGTTACCGGGAGGCGTTACAAAAGCTTAGCAATATTGCCGATATATCTTTAGTCCTAAAAATATTAGCTGATGCTGCAAAGTTCTCCAATGCTGAGTTCGATAACTTCAAACCTCAAAATGAAAAAAATTACGATTTCTTCACCATAAAACCCTTTAGCATCGAAATTTACGGCTCTTATTTTGAGTTAAATAATTTTCTTTATAGTTTAACTGTGTCCAAAATCCCTATGACATTAACAAGGCTAAATATGCAGCCAGTTATCGATGACAACAGCTCTGAAAATAAAATTCTCTTAAAAGCAGATTTTGATTTTTATATCTTAAGATGCTGCTTTTCTTCTAAACCACAATTAGAAAATCCGGTAAATTTTGCCAGCAAAACTTTTGCTGCCAATTTAAAGGATCCTTTTGCATCCTTTTATACGCAAGGCAAAAATGAGTCTTTGGCGATGTGGCATGTGCAAGAATTGCAAATGTTAGGCACGATATTTTCGAGCGATAAAATATGGGCGATTGTAGGCACACCTCTGGGCAATTCTTATCATGTCACGATCGGCGATCGCATCGGCAAAAATAACAGCGTTATTACTAAAATTACTGCAAATCAAATCATAACAGATAATAGCAATGAATATTTATTTGCTAATAAGCCAAGTTTAAAAACATGAAAATAAATTACAAAAAAATTATTCTTATCTTTATTATTTTATGCTTTTGCTTTTTGGCAAGTGACTCAGGTTTTGCTGAAGAAAAGTTAATTTCGCTGGATTTTCACGACATAAATGTACGTGAGTTATTGAAGATTTTGGCTGATTTTTCCGGCAAGAACATCATTTTAAGCGATAAAATAAACGATAAAATAACTATCAAACTCGATAACGTCTCATGGACTTCTGCTTTAGATGTAATTTTGCAAATAGAAAGCTTGAGCAAACAGGAGGAGGATAATTTAATCATAATTACGCAGGGCAACGGCAATTACACGCAAAAACCGCCTCTGTATTCGACTAGCATAAAAATCAACTTTGCTAAAGCAGAAGATGTGGCCAATTTATTGTCAAAACAGAAAGGGCTCTTGGCAGCAGATGGCAGCATTACAGCAGATGCCCGCACTAATTCCATTTTGATCCAAAATAGCTCAGACAAAATTACGGCAATAAATAATTTCATTAAAATCATTGATGTTCCTGTAAAACAAGCGTTAATTGAAGGGCGCATTGTTACTGTCGACGACCAATTTACCCGAGATTTAGGCATCAAACTGGGAACTATAAAAATAAATAGCAATGGTGATGCCAATAGCACTAACATGGACCTCCCGGCAACCCTTAGCGACCCTGGGCATTTTAGCTTTACGCTTGCAACGTTAAAAAATGATACTGCGCTTGATATGGAACTCTCAGCTTTGGAAAGCCAGGGACATGCAAAAATTGTTTCTAACCCAAAATTACTTACCGGCAATCATCAAACGGCAAATATAGAATCCGGAGAGGAAATTCCCTATCAAGAAAAAACATCCAGCGGTGCAACAGATATCGCTTTTAAAAAAGCAGTTTTAGGCTTAAAGGTAACTCCTGAAATACTTTCCAATAATAAAATAATTCTTCACTTGCAGCTAAATCAAGATAAGGTCAGCAGCACAAATGTTGCAGGAGTTCCAGCGATACAAACTGAGGAAATTCAGACGCAAATTACGGTAAATAATGGCGAGACGATAGTTTTAGGCGGAATTTACGAGGAAATTGAGGAAACAGAGAAAACTAAAACTCCTTTTTTAAGTGACGTGCCACTTTTAGGCGCCCTTTTTACCAGCACTCATAAAGAAAAAACCCGCAAGGAACTAATGATTTTTGTCACATCGAAAATCGTGGATTGAGTTTTGTTATTGGTATTACATTAATTTGCGATAAATTTAATTTTATAATATACTTAGCGAGTACACTTTAAAAATGAACGATATATGCATTGTCCGTTTATCAAAACGTGTAATTAAGAGTTTAAAAAAGCTCCCTGTTCATATTATTATTAAACTTCAAGCATGGATCGATGAAGTAATAAATAGCGGTCTAAACGAAGCCAGAAAAATTACAAGTTATCATGATGAACAATTAAAAGGCGATAGGATCGGCCAGCGTTCTATTAGGCTAAATAAAGCATACCGAGCTATTTATATTGTTGAAAAAGATAAAAACGTTCGATTTGTAGAAATTCTCGAGATTACCAAACATGAATATTAAAAATAAAATCAATAAGCAAACCATGAAAAGAATAGAAAAAATGGCAGGTAGTAAACTAACGCTAGGCAGACTCATTTGGGCTATCAGGGAAAGTGAAGAAATCACTCAAGTTGAACTTGCAAAAAAATTAGGCTGTTCCAAGCAACATCTATGTGATGTCGAGCATGATCGCAAAAATATAAGCCCTAGAACTGCCGCTAACTATGCGAAAATTCTAGGATATTCTCAAGAACAATTTATCAGACTTGCCCTACAAAACATCATAGATAGAGATGGGCTAAAAGTAATTGTTTCTATAAAAACGACTGCATTTCATTCCCATGTTTATTCTTATGCTTAAAATTAAACCGTAGTTATGAATCTCGCGGCTAGATCATCAAAAACAACAGGAATTGCCTCAGAAAAACCCTTTAAGCAATCGCACATTAGCTTGCGAATTTGCGGATGAGCTTCTTTAGTACAACGAACGCTGAAAACATGCCGCCACTCTCTAAGGTTAGCGGTTGCCACTATTTCGGTTCTTAAAGAATGCGGCAAAAATTCCCTTGCCTGATCTGCTTTATCTCCTAATTTCAATGCTGCCAGATAATTATCTTCTGCTTGCTGCATTGCGGATTTCCACAATTCTTTTCTCTCTTCTGGATAATTCGGATCATCCCACCAAACTGGTTTAATGAATTCCATGTCGTTGTCATATTTAACATAACGTGTACTTTCCTGACAAAAACTGCACAAGCGATGCCTCACTAACTCATGAGTTACACCTCGATTAGTGATAAATCGCACTGAAGCATGCGAATGTTCAATCACAGTTTCATGTCCCAAATCTAAAATTGTTTTGACAAATTTAGCAGCAGAATCTTCCGTTATTCTTTTTTCTGATTTATAACAAGTTCTGCCTGCTTTTTCGATGATTTGTAAAGGGAATGCTGGCTTTTGCAGCCATTCCCAACTTTGTTCGATTATTTTCATAACTATACCCATCAAATTTAATAACTTCATGTAAACGTTCTATTTCTAGTGCATTCCCATCAAAAGCTTCTCAAAATGTTCAAATAAAATACTTGTATGGTTCAAAAAATTAAATTTCCGCCTCAAGATTATTGAAAAATCAATAAAATTACAATTAAACATATTTGTGGCACGGATTTTGCAATGTGTGAATGAGCTAAGTTATTTGATGAAAGTAAAGCGCAGCCCGAGGGACGAGGGCGAGCCATTTCCTCAAATAACTTGGCGAAATTCACATAAATTGCAAAATCAAATAGTTTTTTTGTACCACACAAAACTCAAAATATAGTATTTTGCAACTGCGATCATAGGTGGGATAATTTAATTAATTATGCCATTGGTAAAGTAACGCCTGTCTGTCCCTGATATTTCCCCTTTCTATCCTTGTAAGATATTTGGCATTGGTCGCTTGCTTTTAAAAAAATGACCTGTGCAACTCCTTCATTTGCATAAATTCTTGCCGGCAAATTAGTGGTATTGGAAAACTCCAAAGTAACATGCCCTTCCCATTCAGGCTCCAAAGGCGTTACATTTACAATTATTCCACACCGCGCGTAGGTTGATTTTCCAAGGCATATAGTAAGAACATCTCTTGGAATGCGAAAATATTCTACAGTTCGCGCTAAAACAAACGAGTTTGGCGGAATAATGCAAACATCAGCTTTGACATCAACAAAACTTTTAGTATCAAATGCTTTTGGATCTATAAAAGCAGAATTGATGTTAGTGAATATTTTAAATTCATCAGCGCAACGGACATCGTATCCATAACTTGATAAACCGTACGATATTACGCTGCGGCCTTCTTTCTCTCTCATTTGATAATCCACAAACGGCTCAATCATTTTATGTGTAAGCGCCATTTGCTTAATCCACTTGTCTGCTTGTATCGACATATTAATGGATCCTGCCATGACAGTGTTTATATTTCTTACCCGACCCGCAAGGGCAAAGTTCATTGCGGCCAACTTTGCGCTCAGCGCGGACTACCGGCTCATTTTGTTTAGGAGACCCCGCCTCTTCTCCTTGAGCTTCCTGTTCCATGACGCTTGCTGCACTCGCGTGAATAAAATTCATTTTTTGCAGCTCAAAGCTACTACGCATGTCTTCTTCAACAGCTTCGACTTCCTCCTTATCTTTAACAGTCATTGTACTTAACATGCTTATAACGTCATGTTTAACATTGGTTACCATCTCTTCAAACATTACAAAAGATACACGCTTGTATTCCTGCTTTGGATTTTGTTGAGCGTAACCTCGCAAGTGAATTCCCTGCCGCAGATGATCCATCGCAGCCAAATGCTCTTTCCAATGAACGTCGAGGCTTTGCAGCATAATTGACTTTTCAAGATCACGCAACACCTCAGGATCAACCTGCATTTCCTTGGCTTTGTAAGCTTTTACTGCTTCCTCCAAAATACGACCGCGCAAAATTTCTTCATTCATTTGGGCGTCTTCATTGAGCCATGCCTTCAAAGGCAACTTTAAGTTAAAATCTTGCTGCAGTTGCAGCTCCAATCCCGGAATGTCCCATTGTTCCTCTAAGCTGTGCTGCGGAATAAACTTATCAATAAATTTGCTTATTACATCCTCACGAAATTCATTTATTATTTCAGAAATATCTACTGATTCCATTAGGTCATCGCGCATGGAATACACAACTTTACGCTGCTCATTGGCAACGTCATCATATTCCAACAAGTGCTTACGAATATCAAAGTTATGCCCTTCGACTTTGCGTTGCGCATTTTCTACAGCGCGGGTAATCAATGGGTGCTCAATTGCCTCATTTTCCTTCATACCCAAACGCTTCATGATTCCAGCAACTCTATCGGAAGCAAAAATGCGCATTAAGTTATCTTCAAGTGACAAATAAAATCTCGAGGAACCGGGATCTCCCTGCCTTCCTGATCTTCCCCGCAGCTGATTATCGATGCGCCTTGATTCATGCCGCTCAGAACCAATAACATGCAATCCTCCGGAAGCTACAACTTTTTCGTGCCGCTGTTGCCACTCTCTTTTCATTTTGTCAATCAGATCTTGCGGCTTCTCTTGCAATGCGGCAATTTCCATATCTAAATTGCCGCCCAAGACAATGTCTGTACCTCGACCTGCCATATTAGTAGATATTGTTACTGCTTTTGGCTGTCCGGCTTCCGCAATAATTTTAGCTTCTCTTTCGTGATGTTTGGCATTTAAAACCTGATGGCCAATTTTCTCTTTAGTTAAAAACGCTGATAATTTTTCAGATGCTTCAATTGAAGCCGTTCCAACCAATACCGGCTGTTCTTTTGCTAAGCATGTTTTTATGTCTTCAATGACAGCATTGAATTTTTCTTTAGTAGTTAGATAAATTTGATCGCCGAAGTCTTTGCGAATCATTGTCATGTGAGTGGGAATAACCACAACCTCTAAACCATAAATATGCTGAAATTCATAGGCTTCTGTATCAGCTGTACCTGTCATGCCTGCCAATTTTTGATAAAGACGGAAATAATTTTGGAAAGTAATAGTTGCCAGCGTTTGATTTTCATTTTGTACAGTGACGCCCTCTTTGGCCTCAACTGCCTGATGTAATCCATCAGACCAGCGCCTTCCTTCCATGGTGCGCCCTGTATGCTCATCAACTATGATAACTTCACCATTTTTAACTATGTAATCAACATCCCTGTGATATAAAGCGTGCGCCCGCAATAAAGCATTTAAGTGGTGCATTAATTTGATATTTCTTACATCATATAAACTCTCGCCCTCGCCAATCAAGCCAATTTCAGACAATAATTCTTCAACATGCTCATGCCCTTCTTCGGTAAGATAAGCTTGCTTAATTTTTTCATCTAAAACAAAGTCTCCTCCATCCCCTTCTTTTTCCTGTTTTTTCAGCTTAGGTATAATGGCATTGATTTTTAAATAAAGGTCAGAGCTATCGGAAGTGGGTCCGGAAATAATCAAAGGAGTTCGGGCTTCGTCAATTAAAATTGAGTCGACTTCATCGACAATGGCATAATACAAATTGCGCTGTACTTTTTCCTCTAAGGAAAAAACCATGTTGTCACGAAGGTAATCAAAGCCAAATTCATTGTTGGTGCCATAAGTTATATCGCAGCCATAAGCAGCTTTCTTTTCCGCGTACGATTGCCCGGAAGCGATGACGCCAACGGTTAAACCAAGAAAGTTGTAAATCGGCCCCATCCAATTGGCATCGCGTTTAGCCAAATAATCGTTTACAGTTACAATATTTACATTTTTTCCGGTTATTGCATTTAAATATGCCGGCAAAGTTGCAACCAGGGTTTTTCCTTCTCCAGTTCTCATTTCAGCTATTTTTCCCTGATGTAAAACCATGCCGCCTATCATTTGCACGTCAAATGGGCGAAGGCCTATGGTACGCACACTTGCTTCGCGCACCAAAGCAAAAGCTTCCGGCAAAAGATCATCCAGTAAAGCTCCACCTTCAAATCGCTTACGATATTCTGTGGTTTTGGCACGCAATTCATCATCAGTTAAAGGTTTTAATGACGGCTCCAGTTCATTGATCTTATCAACTATTTTGCTTAACCTTTTAACTACCCTTTCGTTACGGGTACCAAAAATTTTTTTCAGTAATTTAATAGACATTTTCACTCACGAAAAATTATTGGAATATATAGTATTTTTTCTGCATAATACCTTGAGATAGCTTTTTTCACAAATAAAATCAATCTATGCACACGATAAATCAAATCAGTGAGAATAATCCATCTTTAGAGGCATTAATACAAAAAAATAAACACAGAAAAAATCTGGAAAAAATATTTAAAGCTTTCCTGGAAGATGGTCTAAAAGATCATTGCAGCTTGGCACACATTGAGGAATCACAAGATAAAATGATATTAACTATTGCTGTAAATAGCTCTTCTATGGCTACAAGGTTGAAATATGAAATCCCTGATATCTTAAAAAATCTGCAAACCCAACCGGAATTTAAAAAACTGCAAAAAATAAATTACGTTATTTATATAGCAGAAGAAGAATACCTTAATGAAAAAACCTCACAAAAACGGTCTATTTCTTTGGAAAACGAAAAGCGCTGGAAGGAACTGCGAGAAAAGCTAAAACAAAAAAATTGCAATGTTTAACCGTTCAATGGGGTATATTTGCATATCACAAACATTCAGCTGCATGGCTGCTTTAAATAANNTTTCTAACTGGTAGCCGCAGGCTTTAGCCTGCGTTTTTTAATGCAATTCTACGCAAGCTAAAGCTTGCGGCTACCAAATCAAAAAGGTTACAAAAAGGCTTTTAACAAAAATTTGCCCACAAATGAGCGTTTCCGTGAAAACACTTGATTTAACTTAAGCTATTTCAACTGCAAGTCTGGCGTTAATAAACCTAATCGGTGCTTTTTTGCCTTGAGGATAAGTGACAAATTCCCAAGCGTCTTTGGTTGCCAATAACTTTTGTAATAGCTTATTATTTAAACCATGCCCTGATTTATGTCCTGAAAAACAGCCGATAACGCTATGTCCCAGCAAATAAAGATCGCCAACGGCATCCAGGATTTTATGTTTTACAAATTCGTCCTGATAACGCAAACCGCCTTCATTTACTATTCTGTAATCGTCAACAACCAAAACGTTGTCCAAACTACAGCCCAATCCTAGATTATGCGCTTGAAGCTTTTCAAAATCCGATAAAAAACCAAAGGTTCTGGCACGGCTTACTTCTTTTACAAAAGACATACTGGAAAAATCTAGCGTAGCAGTTTGATCGGTATTTTTGAAAACTGGATGGTCAAAATCAATGGTAAATGACACTCTAAACCCATCAAAGGGCGTTAACATTGCCCATTTATCCCCGTCTTTGACCTTAACTTTGCGTTTGATCCTTATGAAACGCTTTGGTACTGATTGCTCTTCTATACCTGCTGATTGCATTAAAAAAATGAATGGACCGGCACTTCCGTCCATAATGGGAACTTCTGAAGCGGAAACTTCAACATAAGCGTTATCGATACCAAGGCCTGAAAAAGCTGCCATCAGATGCTCTATAGTAGAAATCCGCACCCCATTTTTTGTTAAACATGTATTTAAGGTGGTATCTCCGACGTGATCAACTGAGGCCCTAATTTCTACGCTAGGATCAAGGTCAGTACGGCAAAACACTATTCCGGTGTTTGGCTGGGCTGGGCGCAATATCATTTGAATAACATCCCCTGTATGCACCCCTGTACCAGTGGCCCTAATTGGATTTTTAAGAGTACGTTGTAATGCCATTTTTAAGATTTTGATAAAAATGATAGCAAATTATAACACACCACAAATTTTTTTAAACCTTAAATCAAAAAATTTGCCAAGAATAAACGTACTATGTTGAATTATAATGAATTTAGTTGATTATTTGCGACTGTTTCAGCAAATATAATGGCTTTATCCAACCGCCCCAAAACTTTCTCACGACCAAGCAAATGTAAAGTAAGATCAAGAGGAGGTGAAACGGTACCTCCTGTGACTGCAACTCTAATTGGCTGAGCAACTTGCCCCATTTTCAGGCCAAATTGCTTAGTTATATCCTCTATGATTTGATGTAGGTACTCGCGTGTCCAATCTCCCAAAACTTCAAACCTGTGATAAGCAGCCCTCATAAATTCCAAAATCGAGGAATTTAAATATTTCCTGCCCGACTCTTCATACGCAGAAAAATCCTCATAAAAAACCCTTGCTTTTACTGCAAGTTCGCGCAAAGTTTCCGAACGATCTCTTAACGCTTTTACTATTTCCACTAAAGGAGGTCCGGAATTTACATCTATTTTCAAATCATTTATTTGCCAAAGCAATTGCTGCACCACCACTTCCGGATCTAAAGTTTTCAAATAATGCCGATTCAGCCAAAGCAATTTTTCCGCATTAAATGCCGCGGCTGCTTTATTTACGTCTTTAATGTCAAAAAGATTTATTATTTCTTCGCGGGAAAACACTTCTTGATCGCCATGAGACCAGCCCAAACGAATGAGGTAATTTATAAAAGCCTCGCGCAAAAAACCATCATCACGGTATTGCATTACGTTAACAGCACCATGCCGCTTAGAAAGTTTCGATCCGTCACTTCCTAAAATCATCGGCACGTGCGCAAATACTGGAATTTTCGCACCCAAAGCATGAAAAATATTTATTTGCCGCGGTGTATTGTTTATGTGATCAGTGCCTCTAATTACGTGCGTGATTTCCATATCGAGGTCATCGACAACAACGGCAAAATTGTAAGTTGGATAACCATCGCTTTTTATGAGAACCAAATCATCAAGCTCGCTGTTTTGAATGGTTATAGTGCCATTTACTTCATCATGAAAAGTAACTTCGCCCTCTGACGGAGTTTTAAATCTGATAACGTAAGGCTCATTTGTTTCCGGCAAATTTTTCTCGCGGCAACAACCGTCATAACGCGGTTTTTCTTTTTTGCTTAGTTGCTCTGCACGCAAAGATTCTATTCGATCTTTGGGACAATAACAGCGATATGCTTTTCCTTTTGCAATCAGCTCATCTGCAATTTCTTTGTAACGCGCTAATCTTTTTGTTTGATAAAAAGGCCCTTCATTGTAATCAAGCTCTAGCCAATCCATAGCTTCAAGGATTGCATTTATCGCTTCTTGCGTTGACCTTTCCTGATCAGTGTCTTCAATGCGCAACACAAAACTTCCGCTTTTTTTGCGGGCATAGGCCCAAGAAAAAAGCGCGGTGCGCGCACCGCCTAAATGAAGGTATCCGGTTGGACTTGGAGCAAAACGTGTGCGAATTTCCATAAAATTTCCAAAAACGAAGTTAAGTACGTTGTTGAATAATTCTTATT
>PLMI01000065.1 GCA_003142435.1 Coxiellaceae bacterium
ATCGCGAAGCGACAACAAAGCTACGAAGTAGCTGAATAATCATAGCCTAGGGTGCTGTTCGCGTTTTTTGCGAACGAGCCCTAGGTAAAAATATCGTTATTAATCAAGCCCTGAAGGGGCGACATATAAATTGTAACAATTTTGTTAACCATAACTCACGTTAATTATTACGTCGAATTCAGGTTAGTTAGCTGGCATTATTACGCCAAAAATAAAAAAGGGCACATGAGTGCCCTTTTAAAACTAATTAAACTAACAGAAATAACTTATCTTAGAAATATATTTCAAAGTTTGCAGTAATGGTATCTCTGTCACTGCTTCCGGCGTTAAATACGGATTCCCCGCCAGCGCTTGCATAATCGCTTGAATCGTAGTTAACGTCATGGCGATATTCTAGTCTTGCCAAAGTATCCTTGAAGAAATTAGCTCCAACTGTCAAGAAGTAACTTTGCTGTGGCAAGTTAAGTGCCAAGGCATCCCAGCTGTGATCGTAACCAATGGCAACAAAGCTTGGTTTATCAAACGCTAAGAAGTTATAGCCAGCTTGGAAGTCAACAGCTTGAGGTTTCGCACCACTGCCATCAAACATCATGTCATTTTCATCAAAGGTACCGGTAGCACCGACGTATTCAGCAATGAACGTCCATGGGTTATACATGCTCCACTTCGGTGTTTCACCCAAACCTAACAAGAAATGACCATCAACAGCATGGACTCTTTCCATAAGTTTGTAACCGTCACCAAATCCACTAAAATTATTTTCTGGAGTTGTCTCGGCAGCATTTGGAGTAGATTGCATTCCCAAAGAATCTGCCAAATTATCCATATAGGCAACACCTGCATCAATATAGGATTTGTCATGAGCTTTTCTATAACCTACATCAGCACCCCAGTTGTTTACAATATTGGGATTACTTACATACGTTTCACCTTTAAATGCATAAAGAGACCCATAAAAGCCATAATAATCAGTAAAGCCAACTATTAATGGCTGCTCTTTGGTTTTGCCGATGGTGTTAACTAGAGTATCTGTTACGGTTAAACTGTTATCGAAAGTAAACGGAATGTACATTTGCCCAAAACTTGTGTACAAATTAGTTTTATCTAAATTGCCAATAGTGATAAATGCCTCACTAACTGTAAATTTGTTATTGTCGGCATTAGATCCTGTATCATTTTCCAAGGTGGAATATTTCAACTTAACTAAACCGGTAACCCAAGGATTCACTTCAGCTACGGCTTCAAGCTCTGCTGAATCTAGATCTATATCGCTCTTGTTGTGTTTATCGAAATCTTTTTGCTCCATTGCGTCTACACCAATCTTTCCGCTTAATGCAACTAAAGGACGATTTGGCCCTTCAAAGCCATATTTACAATAACAATCGTAAATTTGTTTTCTTAACTGCAGTAACCATTGGTCTTTGTTAATGGATGGCAGATTGATCAATAAATCAGAACCGCCGTAATCAGCGCCATATTCAAGGTTTACATACGGTGACGAAACTACCGCAGGACCATGTGCATAAATTACATTATTTGGATTACCTACTTCACGTGGTTCACCAGTTCGCAACATGGAAACCTGTTGTTGCAACGCGTGCACTTCTCTTTCTAAATGCCTATAATGCGCATCACTGTAGCTTTGTTTTTTAGCTGCTTGATGTTTTTTGGTTTTAGGGGGAGTCGCTTTTGTTGCACTCGAAGTGGCCATTGCAGATGATTCAACGACCGTTGAAGATGTTGTTGTAGCGGATGTATCAGCAAAACTTGAAATTCCAGTTAGTGCAGCTGCCGCAACTATTGACATAACAAAAATTGTTTTTCTACTCACTTTGTATCTCCTCAAAAAGTAAAATTAAAAAATCTCACAAAAATTATTCTACACTTGATCTAAAAAAATAGTCAATACACTATTTAAAAAATAATCAACGTGCAAAAATCCAATTGAAACAAATCAACTAATAAAATAAACTCAATCGTCCTTTTCTTTATCCCCATCCCGGCGGCGTAAAAAAGTAGGAATATCGAAGTAATCCATATTTTTTTCCAATTCAGCGCAATCTGCTAAATCCAAATTGAAATTGTGGTTTCCTGCTTGGCTTCGGACGACAGCAGGAATTTCCAATTTTTTATAATCTAAGTTATTGGCATCAGTGACAAATTTTTTGTTATCGATGATTTCTTTCAAAACCTCCCCCTGACCAATTTCGCCGTGAACTTCAGGAACTGAAACAGAAACAGGCTGTAATTGTGCCGGTCTTACAATATTTCGCTCCTGCCCTAAGCCCGTAACTACAACAGTTACCCGCAAATTATCAGTCATTTCGCTATCGATGACAGTACCAACAACTACTGTTGCATCTTCTGAAGTAAATGACTTGACAACTTCGCCAACTTCCTCAAACTCACCAATAGACATATTAAGGCCGCCGGTAATGTTAACCAGCACTCCTTTTGCACCCGATAAATCAACGTCTTCAAGTAAAGGGCTCGAAATTGCAGCTTCCGCAGCTTCGCGTGCCCGATACTCTCCCCGGCCTTCAGCGGTACCCATCATCGCCATGCCCATTTCAGACATAACAGTTCGCACATCAGCAAAATCAACATTGATGAGCCCGGGTTTCGTGATGAGTTCCGCAATGCCCTGCACTGCACCTAACAACACGTTATTTGCCGATTTAAATGCGTTTAAAAGGCTTATGTTTTTGCCTAAAACTGTAAGCAGTTTATTATTTGGAATTGTAATTAAAGAATCAACGCTGCTCGCCAAATTGCGAATGCCCTCTTCAGCTATAAACATACGCTTTTTGCCTTCAAATCCAAATGGTTTAGTTACAACTGCAACGGTCAATGCGCCAAGTTCTTTGGCAATTGCTGCAAAAACCGGAGCCGCTCCGGTCCCAGTTCCGCCACCCATACCAGCCGTAATAAAAACCATATCAGTGCCAAGCAGCATTTCACGAATTTTATCGCGGTTTTCTTCTGCAGCAAGCCGGCCAATATCAGGATTTGCTCCGGCGCCTAAACCCTTGGTAATTTCTTCACCAAGCGGCAGTAAAACTTCTGCACTTGAGCGCTTTAAAGCCTGCATATCAGTATTGGCGCAAATAAAACCAACCCCCTGAATGCTTTCTCCAATCATGTGTTCGACAGCATTGCCACCGCCACCGCCAATGCCAAGTACTTTTATAACTGCGTTATTAATCATGCGTTCGTCTGATAATGAAAAAATATTGTTTAATGATCCCGACATCTCTCTCTCCAACTAAAAAAACTTTTGAATCTGTTCAAAATCTCGCTAGGTCGCAGAAAATCAACGTGTTACGCCAAACATAGTAGAGATTTTAAACAGGTTCCTAAAAATTACCTTGAAACCAACCCTTCATTCGTTGCAATAGATTTTTCAACCCTCCTTTTATAGGTTCATCATATTTTCCATCATTTTGACGATTGTATCCTGTTAATAATAAACCAACGCAAGTAGAATAAATTGGATTATATAGAACTTCTGTCATGCCGCTTATGTTTTGTGGAGCGCCCACTCTTATTGGCATTTGAAAAATTCTTCCCGCTAACTCTGAAATGCCATCGACTTTGGAGGCGCCTCCCGTAAGCACAATTCCAGATGCAATTTTCTGATCAAATCCCGAACGCCTTAACTCTGATAACACTAAATTAAACAGTTCTTCGTAACGTGCTTTTACTATATCGGATAATGTTTTTTTGACGATACCTCTTGTACGATGCGACACAGCTGTTTGCACTTCAATAATTTTCTCTGCGTCTTCGAAATTCTCAGAAACGCTGGTATGTCTTATTTTGATTTCCTCGGCGTGTTTTGTCGGCGTATGTAAAGTTACGGCAATGTCATTAGTAACTTGATCTCCTGCAATTGGTATTACAGCTGAATGGCGAATTGCCCCATCAGTGAATACTGCAAGATCAGTTGTACCGCCACCAATGTCAACAAGGCAAACTCCTAATTCTTTTTCATCTTCAGTCAAAACAGCGG
>PLMI01000117.1 GCA_003142435.1 Coxiellaceae bacterium
TTTGGCTCTTAACTCCAATTGATCTTTTATGTCTTTTTTTGCTGCTGGATCAATGGTAGTATCACAAGCTTTTTTTGCCAAAGTCGCAAACTCAGAAAATCTTTCGTCCATAGAAACATTTTTATCAACACCTTGTTCCTTTATTGTATATTGAACTCGACTAATCGTTTGTATGTCTGCCTCAGAAATTTTAAAATAACATGGAAAAAAGTCTCGATCGCCTTGATTCCAACTTTCCATTCCCCAACCCATAGCATCAACTGGATCAACATTAGTTTTTCCATCTACATATGCCTGTTGCTCACTAACAAATTTTTGATAGTCATTATCTAGATCAGCTGAATCCATTAAATCGAATGAATATTGCTTACCAGCAGTTTGAAAATTAACTTTTGGAGTAGCCATTTTTAACCTCAATTATAAATTTATTTTGCTGTTTAAATTTTTAAAATTATCAACTGTTTATAATGTCATGATTATATATTTCGAACTTTTAAATAAATTATATCCCATAAGCCTAAAAATTGTATTAAATCACAAAAATAAAAATAAGCTAAAGATATGATTTAAAAAGACGTAATTTTATACTTAAATTTTAGCATCTTTAAGCTTGTTTAACATAAAATGCTAGGAAACTCACAAAAACAAACATAAAAATATAGGTTTTTTGCTAAGTATTTGATTTTATTGATATTTTTTATTACATGTTTTGGCGCTTTTTATTACATTTTCACGGGCAATTTTCAGATGTGAATTCCATTTTTTCAAAAAAATGCACTATGCAGCTATAAACAAAATAGAAATTTCGTTTATACTTACTATTATTAAATTTATATTTGTAATCTTCTAAGGATGGATAATTAGTAAAAAATAATTCAATTAAACACAGGAGATTTATTATGCATCCGCCGACTACAGAAGAAACTCCAGATAAGGAAAATACTTCTAAATCTGAGTCTCACTCAAGACCTCCGTCTTATATACATCAAGGAGGGATTTTTACTTCCTTTAAATCGACATCGAATCCATCTGGACCTTCAAGGATTCCCCCTTATACGCGTGAGGAAGGCACAACTGAATCGTTTGTAAAAAGAGTTACAATTACGAACCCCTACGTACGCCAAGAAAGCAGTACAACAAAATCTCTGGAAACTTCTTCACCGCCACCACCAAAATTACCTGAATCCAGCCACTTGGAAAAAAAATCCAGCAAACCACTTTCAGTCGAGGTAGCAAACTTCATCACTCCTGCACCAACTCCAATATCGGCACCACCAAATTCCAAATCTTATAGCCAAACCACAGCCGCACCAAACACACTATATAAAGTCCTTTTTGTCGGAAATTCACTTCATGAATTAGCTATTAGAAACCGCATGATTACAGGTGATTTTGCTTATCCGGCAAATTTGTTTCACCTTTGGTTAGGTGAAAATGAGGCTAAGTACAGAATAACAGCTACCTTTGGAATAGAGAATAGACATGTAGAATTACAATTCGTCCAAAAAGACCTATCTAATTTGTCATCCTATGATTGTAAGAACGCTGGTTGTATAGTCATTTGCTACATGACTCATGGTAGAAAAACATTTACGCAAATTAAGGACTCGTTTATTTTTGGTGGCTCAATTTTAAAAGCCATGGTTTCTGATCCATCCCATCCGCCAATAATTTTAATTGGACACAATGACGCTTATCCAACTCCGTATGAATGTGTTAATTTTCCTGACATTTATCATTATGTTGCAGTTACGCAAAAAGAAGGACAAGAACTTGCAAAAAAAATGGGCGCTAAATTTCTTGAATGCTCTGCAACAAATGGCGAAAACATAATGGAATTAAAACAAGAAATATTATTTAGTTGTTGTGCAGAGCCACGGGTAACCAATAAAACCGAAGACGATCATGAAGCACAAAAATCGGCAGAGTTGCAACATGCGATGAGCTAGCTAGTGAATATATCACTTAATAACGACAAATAACCATATCATACTTTTCATATTTAGCGATTTTTATATTGACTAAACGGGAGCAAACTCCCGTTTAGTCTTGACTTTTCGGGAATTCATGCCATAAATTTTTTTGTTAAGAACACACCTCTAAATGTCTTCCATTATGGCAATGTAGGCAACGAACTAAAGCACTAGCGGAATTAATAACTAATCAATTGCACAACTACGGTATTGGTTTTTGTATTTTGAAGGGATATGTTTATGTGTTATTTGAACATTTAAGTAATCCCGACAAAATGATTGCTTTTCGCTTATTCAAATACATGATATGCATCATGGAACATCATTTGCATAAAAACAAGGGCAATAAAAACAATTGTAAATTACCGATTATTTACCCAATAATTTTATATACAGGCCACAAAAAATATACGTCCGCAACTTCAGTTTTCGATTTATTTGAAGAAAATAAAGATTTAGCTAAAGATATTTTTTTAAATCCGCATCACTTTATTAATGTACATGAAATACCGGATGAAAAATTAAATTTTAAATTTCTTCAAAATCTATCTTTTAAATCCCTGGATTTGTTTTTTTCTATCATTCCCAACGCTATTTCAAAATTTTTGACCGCGAATTTAAGTGTGATTTTTGCTTTTTGTTACTTAAAAAACTCAGTAATTTCTTGCCAAGGTATTGCTGTAACTTGATCATCCAATTTTCGTGCCTTATTACATCTACAAACAATATATCCTGTTTCTACATTATAATCGCTCAAAAATGTTTTTAAATGCCGTGCATCTTGAATAGTTGGTTTGTCAGTCCATTTAACTTCAACGGGGAAAATTTTATCTTCATAGCTTAAGATCCAATCTACTTCACGGCCTTCTAAATCGCGCCAAAAATTTAAAGTAATTCTTTTTGCCTGAGTTCTAGCTAGATGCAACAACTCCAATCCTATGAATTGTTCAAACAAGTATCCCATAGTCGTATTCGCTAACCTCGTACCTTCACGAGCAGCTATGCGCCTTACTCCTAAATCAAAAAATAAATATTCGCATGACTTCACTAAGCGCCTTCTTATGGAGCCTTCTTTTGCGAAAGGTTCTATTCGTTCTGCAATTAAACAATCTTCTAAAATTTGGTAATAACCGGCTATCGTTGTTTGAGCAACTCCAACGTCTTTAGAAATGTTATTAAAGTTAGCCAACTTACCAGATTCTGCCGCTGCTAATTGCAAAAATTTTGAAAAGTCGCCTAATTTACGAACAAGTGCTTCTTGGCGAATTTCTTCCTCTAAATAAGTTATCACGTAACTTTCAAGATCACGCTCACGAGACTCATTGTTATCATCAACAACAATGCCAGGTAAAGAACCGTAAATTAGGATTTCTTCGAGTTTTCGATATGATTTTGGTAATTCATTAATCGCAAGCGGATCCATATGGAAATAAACTACTCTGCCGGGCAACCAGTTTAATTGCTGCTGTTTTTTAAGTTTTCGTGCTGATGAGCCCGTAAGAATAAACTGTGCAACGTGCCTATCGATGAGATCTTGCACCGCATCCATGAGTTCAGGGACTTTTTGCACTTCATCTACTGCAACCAAAGGTTTCCTATTTAACCTTTCCGCCAAAGTTTCGATCTCCTCTGAAAAACTTTCTATATTTTGTTCATACTGTTGGCGAATTGTGGGTCTTGCAAGAGAAATATTGGCATCAAGAGGCAATTCGTTTAATAACGTCGTCTTGCCGACCTGTCTTGGGCCAAGCAACAAAACACTTTTTTTACGCTCGAGTACCGTTTTGATAGATGATGTAATTATTCTATAAATTTTTTCCATATACTGAATATTAGCCTATTTTTCAGTGTAATGCAAAATTATTAAAAACAGGCGTTTATGAATTACTCAACAACCTCCCTTTCAAACTACTGGAATTGCTTTTTCTATCATTCCCAAAGCTGTTTCAACGATGTTTTCTTCTGTTATTTTAAGGTATTTATAAATTTCTGCAGCAGGTGCCGATTCCCCAAAAGTATGCATACCAATTATTTTGCCGTTAAAACCGACGTATTTATACCAATAATCAGCACTCGCCGCTTCAATTGCAATACGCTTTGTCATACGTTGCGGTAAAACTGATTCTTTATAAGGTTCATCCTGTGCATCAAAAACATCTGTTGAAGGCAAAGAAACTACGCGTATTTTTTTACCCATCGCCGTAAGTTTATAGCACGCGCTAACTGCAAGGCTTACTTCTGAGCCTGTCGCAATCAAAATTAATTCAGGGCGTCCTTCGCAATCGACTAAAATGTAACCGCCACGCTTTATATTATCAATTACTGCAGGCGTACGATTTTGGTGCGGCACTTTTTGTCGGGAAAGCACTAAACATGTTGGACCAGTTGTGCGCTCAATCGCCATTTTCCAGGCAGTTGCTGTCTCAATGTCATCACATGGCCGCCACAGCGATAAATTCGGTGTTGCGCGCAACATAGTTAAATGCTCTACCGGCTGATGCGTGGGACCATCTTCACCTAAACCAATTGAATCATGAGATAACACGTAAATTACCCGTTTTTTCATCATTGCCGCAAGTCTAATAGCATTGCGGGCATAATCAGTAAAAACTAAAAATGTACCGCCAAAAGGAAGCAAACCTCCATGCAATGCGATTCCGCTCATAATGCCGCACATGCCAAATTCGCGAACGCCGTAGTGCATGTAATTGCCATTTGGATTTTCAGGAGTCAAGTCAATTGATTTATTCCAGTTTGTTAAATTGGAACCAGTTAAATCTGCCGAGCCGCCAAAAATTTCCGGCAGCAGTTCAGTGTAAAAATTTAAAGAACGCTGCGATGCCTGCCTTGTTGCAATTGACTGCGGATCATTGTTGGAATTATGTATGAAAAGCCTTGTTTTTTCGGGCCAACCATCAGGCAATTTTTCGCCAATACGACGCGTAAATTCTGCGGCAAGCTCAGGAAAATTTTGTTTATAGGAATTGAATAACTGCATCCACGTTAAAGAATTTTTTCGCCCTGCCTGCCTTGCATCCCAGGCTTCATAAAATTCATTGGGAATAACAAATGGCGTGTAAGGCCAATTCAAATTTTTGCGCGTAGCAGAAACTTCCACTGTACCTAAAGGCGAACCGTGGCAATCATGCAAGCCGCAAAGATTTGGAGCGCCGTAGCCAATAATTGTTTTACAACAGATAAGCGTCGGTTTATCTTTCACATCACGCGCTTCTTTTATAGCAGCACGAATCGAGTCAAAATCATGGCCATCAACGTCAGCAACGACATGCCAATTGTAAGCGCGAAATCTTTCCGGTGTGCTGTCTGTAAACCAGCCATCGGTATCGCCGTCGATTGAAATTTTATTGTCATCCCAAAAAACTATGAGCTTGCCTAAGCGATGAGTTCCGGCAAGAGAACAAGCTTCATGCGAAAGTCCTTCCATAAGACAACCATCACCGGCAAAAACGTAAGTGTAATGGTCAATTATTTCAAATCCCGGGCGATTAAACGTTGCTGCCATAATTTTTTCAGCTATCGCCATACCAACTCCATTTGACAACCCTTGAGCCAATGGACCGGTTGTGGTCTCTACGCCAACAGTAACTCCATATTCAGGATGCCCCGGAGTTTTGGAATGCAATTGCCGAAATTGTTTGATATCGCTCACAGTCAAACCATAACCTGTTAAATGCAAAAGCGAATAAAGCAGCATTGAACCATGGCCATTGGAAATAATAAAACGATCGCGGTTATGCCACTTTGGATTTGCGGGATCATGGCGTAAAAATTCGCGCCACAAAACCGTCGCAATATCTGCCATGCCAAGCGGCATTCCAGGATGACCTGAGTTTGCTTTTTGAATTGCATCGACGGTTAACATGCGAATAGTATTGGCGAGTTCTTTTAATGTTGGCATTATCGGCTCCAGGGAAATCAACGATTAGATTTAGGAAATTTGTTAAAATTCTAACATAGGCTTCTAACGCAGGCATAATAAAAAACTAGGTTTTAGGTTAATCATGAAAATAGTAAGCTTTCCTTGTCTATTTACAAAATTTGTTATAAAATTGTAATTTAAGTAGCAAAATTTATTAAAAAATTGCTCTTTGAGTGGCGAAATTATGAAAACACTAGATAGAGATTTACAAAAAATTATAGAGAAGTGGCTCTTTAAAAATAAGGTCATTACCATTTACGGTCCAAGGCAAGTTGGAAAAACAACGTTGGCCAAAAAATTGCTTAATAAATACGGTAATGAACAAAATTATTTCAATTGCGACCACATTAACGTTCGTGATTCACTACAACATTTAGAGCCACTCTCTTTAAAGAAGATAATAGGCAATGCCAAAATTGTTGTTTTTGATGAAGCACAAAAAATAGAAAATATAGGTTTAATTCTAAAGATTTTACATGATACTTATCCCGAACTTCAAATCATTGCCACAGGATCGAGCAGTTTTGACTTAGCAAATCGCATTCAGGAACCTCTAACCGGCAGAGGATTGGAATATATTTTATACCCATTTTCATTACATGAATTAACGCAAATATATCGGCGAATTGATTTAAATAATCAGCTGGAACAACTATTGCTTTTCGGTTCTTATCCAGAAATTGTTCAAGCCTCTTCACAAACCGATGCCAGAAATCTTTTAGATAACTTAACAAATAAATATTTATATAAAGATGTCTTGGAATTTGAAACTATTAAACATCCAAATTTTATCGTAAAACTCTTACAATTATTGGCATTTCAAGTAGGCAATGAAGTTTCTATTCACGAGCTTGCCAATAACCTAAATATTAGCCGAAAGACAGTGGAACGCTATCTCGATATACTGGAAAAGGCATTTGTCATCTTTCGCCTTAAGGCATTTAGTCGTAATTTACGCAAAGAAATTACTAAAAAAGAAAAAATTTATTTCTACGATTTGGGAATTCGCAATAGCCTTATTGCTCAATATAATCCCTTAAACTTACGCCAAGATAAAGGCGCTTTATGGGAAAATTTCTGTATCGTAGAGCGCTTAAAATATCTGGAATATACAGAACACCATGGCAATAAATATTTCTGGCGTACACATGACCAAAAAGAAATTGATTATGTTGAAGATTATGACGGGATATTGCATGGTTATGAATTTAAATGGGATGGCAAGTCTTATAAAATTCCCAAAGATTTTCTTACAGGATACCCGGGAAGCAGTGTAACTATAATTGATCGAAATAATTATCTGGATTTCTTATGTGAATAAGATATGAGTCCTTCTCCCAAAACAATTGGGGCAAAAAAAATAAAAATATATGCCGAATTCTACGATATTGAAAATAGCTGTTTTTTCACCTTTACGTCAATGCTTTGACTACCTGCCGCCAGATGATTTTGCCTGTGACAAAATCAAGCCAGGAATGCGGGCGCTTGTGCCATTTGGAAGCCGCGAACTTGTTGGATTAGTTATTGAGATCACTTCTTCTACAAAAATCAATACCGTAAAACTGAAGAAAGTTAAAGCAATTTTAGATAATGAACCGCTTTTACCAAAAAGCATTTTTGAACTTATAAAATGGACTGCAGATTACTATCATCATCCTCTGGGCGATACTATTTCCAACGCAATTCCCGCTATTTTACGTAAAAAACCTAAAAAAACATGCAATAAAAAAAATGAGTATAATCAAATACTTACAAAAAACAACATAAAAACTTCAAAAATTTTAGCAAAAAGCTCCTCATTAAGCCCAACCAAATTAGTTTTAAACAAAGACCAAAAACTTGCGATCTCTGAAATTGTAAACAACGAAGGTTTTCAAACGTTTTTGCTGTATGGCGTTACAGGAAGCGGCAAAACTGAAGTTTACTTAAACGCCATCGAAAAAATTATCGCGGAAGAAAAACAAGCTTTAGTTTTAGTCCCTGAAATCAATTTAACTCCACAAACTCTCGCGCGGTTCTCGCAAAGATTTTCAGTAGAAATAGCAGTTTTACATTCGCGCAAAACCGATAAGGAACGATTTTCAGCCTGGAAAGCTGCAAAAAATGGCGAGGCGAAAATAATAATCGGCACTCGCTCTGCAGTTTTTACGCCAATAAAAAATCCCGGAATAATTATTCTCGATGAAGAACATGACCTCTCCTTCAAACAGCAGTCAGGTTTACGATATTCCGCTCGTGATTTAGCGGTAATCCGCGGGAAACTTGAAAATGTTCCTGTAGTTTTAGGGTCAGCAACGCCTTCTCTTGAAAGCATTAATAATGCAAAGTTAAACCGTTATAAAATTTTAACATTGCCAAAACGTGCAGGAAATGCAAACCAGCCAACTTTTAATGTTATTGATATGCGCCGCCAAAAAATTATTGACGGCCTTTCTGAAGAATTGATTCACGTAATAGAAAAGCATTTAGCTAACGAAGAGCAAATATTGATTTTCATCAATCGCCGCGGTTATGCGCCTGTTTACATCTGCCCAAGCTGCGGCCTTGTTGTTGACTGCAAACAGTGTTCGGCGAGAATGGTGCTGCACCGCGAAACCCAAAAGCTACATTGCCATCACTGCAACAATGCGATTCCAATTCCACAAAAATGTGATCACTGCGCACAAACCCCGCTAATTCCGCTTGGTTTTGGCACGGAACGAATCGAAGAAAACTTAAATAAACTATTTCCCAATACTGTTGCTTTGCGCGTCGATCAAGACTCAACGCGAAATAAAAATGCTCTGGAAAATATGCTGGAAAAAATTCACTTAGGAGATGTAAAAATTTTAGTAGGAACACAAATGCTTGCCAAAGGACATCACTTTCCAGACGTCACTCTAGTTGCTATTATAAACATTGATAATAGCCTTTATAATAGCGATTTTCGTGCAAGTGAACATTTGGCGCAACTAATAACACAAGTTTCTGGAAGAGCCGGGCGCGAAGAAAAACCGGGTGAAGTTTACTTACAAACGTTTAGTCCAAAAAATCCAATGTTACTGCATTTACTTGCAAAAGGTTACAAGGATTTCACGGATTTTAATTTAGAAGAAAGAAAAAAGGCTTTTTTACCGCCTTTTTCTTACACAGCGTTAATTCGCGCTGAAAATAAAAATAAAAGCAAAACTTTGCATTTTCTACAAGAGCTGCGCAGCCAATGTGAAATTATAAGCGAAAATAAGGTTAAAGTTCTCGGGCCAATTTTTGCCGCTGTCGAAAAAAAAGCAGGATTTTATCGAGCACAATTAATGTTACAGAGTAAAAAACGCTCACTTTTACACGATCTTTTAAATAAAATCATTCCTCAAATAGAATCACAAAAAAAATTCGGCAAAATGAAATGGTCAGTTGACGTTGATCCAATCGATGTTATGTCATGACAGATTGAAAAATGAAGCTATTTTAATGTATTATAAACGTTTTTCTGCTTATAAAATTTAAAATCACAATTATTATAATAAAACTATTACAATAAATTTAGGAGAATATCTACATGTTGCAATATATGGCACTTACTACGTCATCAGAATTACTCAGATACATTTTACAAAATCATGATCATTTCCCCTCCTCTTTTCTCGCTGATTTAGACAAAACTCTTATTCCGGATCCAAAGAGGCAAAATTTAATTGAACTGGGGATGCAGCTTAGCCCATCTGTAGACTCTGCCACTCAAGCTTTCTTGCGCAACTTATACAAGCTATACCGTCTTCCCGAGTGGATTATAGCAGTATTTCTTTCTTTATTTAAAACAAATCTTTTACCAAGTGCCCTTCTTCACACTACGCTCCTCAATATAACTCAATCTCCTGAAAATGACATTATTGCTATGCTTAATAATAATATGGGTGAAACTCTGCTGAAAAAGAAGGAGGAACAAAAGCTTGCTGCCATAACATTTTTTTCTGCCCTTTTAAAGAAGCCACCAGTAACAATGCCTGCACCTTCAATACCAACTTTATCCCTCGCGTTTGATGATAAAAATTATATACAATCACAAATCAAACTAGGTGAACAATGGATAAACAATGGCGACCTTAAAAAAGGAATTAGTTTTTTTGATAAAGTGAGCGAACAATTAGAAGCAGAGCAGCTTATCGAAATAGGAAAATTCCTAGAACAAAAAAAAGAAGGTCATATGTTCGCAGAAAAATATTATGCAACAGCTGCATCTAAAGGAAACGGTGATATTAAAATCTACGCTTTTTTTTGCCTTGCAAAGATAATCTTTAATTATCGCTGTGCAATCAAGCCAATGCCTCTGCAGGTCTACAAAGAAATATTAACTCATTGTAAGGCGGCTGCAGATCAATATTATCATGATGCAGAGCTTATGTTAGCTACGATTTATATTCATGGATTGCCTGAAATTTTACCGTTTAACATTCCAATTGCCATAGATCTTTTGGAAAAAGCATCAAATAGCGAAATCGTTGCTATAAGAGCAAAAGCAGATAGCATTCTAATTGATATATATATTAATCTAAAAGAATATACCTTAGCGTTAAAGCACTGCAAAGATNNGCGATCACCATTCTTGGATGGTTGTATGAAAAAGGATATGGCTGTAAAAAAGATCCAGCTAAAGCACAAAAATACTATGATTTAATGGCGCAAATCGATAACCACACAATTGCTGATGCAGAATTTAAGTTAGGAGTACTTGCGTATAAAACGGGACTTCGAAAACAAGCACGTGATTTTTTTAAGAACGCCAGGGATTGTCGCTCATTAAATAATCTGGGAGTTATGTATGCAACAGGCACCGGTGTGAGAAAAGATATAGTTAAAGCAGGAAAGTGTTTTAGGAAAGCAGCACAAGAGCTATTATTCCCCGCTGCAATGCGTAATCTGGCAATCTTTTATGCGCAAAATGAGCTTGAGTCCCCTGCGAAAATAGAAGAACTTCGCAAAGAGGCAGCAATATGGAGTTCAGCCTCAGGTATAGAACGAGGAATAGACCAATCGGAATATGAATTTGTAACAGAGTTGTCAACTCCATCATATGTCATGCGAGGAAATTTATTGAACCAAAAAATAATGGCATTTGAAGTTATTCCCGTTCCTATCTGCGAAGAAACTTGTGGTGACTGTGGGTTTATGGCAATAGGTATAGACCGTGTCACCGCAATTGAAGAGTTAAAAAAGCGTGTAAATGATGAAACAACGACCACGGGAGGGGAGGCGAAATTTACAAAATTAATTGCCGCACAAATTTATCATGATCTTCTTAGCGGTGAGTTAGATAATGACTTAAAATTATTAAATGAGCAAGATAATGACATTAGTGAAACAAGCGCATCAGATTTAGAAGAGTTACTTGTGCTTACCGAGTTTAATAAGAGCAGAGAGTTAATGAGCTCAGCTGAAAGTGTTTTTCGCGAAAGTATTGCCACGTTCAAATCACAATATGAAAAGGAACTAGAGAGATTACGCTATCCAAAAGAAGATGAAGCATTGTTGTCACACCTTTTACAAAATATTCTTGATTGGCCAATTGAAGTACGGGAAAATGAAATTAAAAAGTTGCGCGAAGCTTTCGATAATTACAAAACTCAAAGTGAAAATTTGTTAAAATTTTGTAAAAACAAATTAATTGTTTCATGGTATTTAGATTTATTTAGAGACACAAATACTAGACGGTGGTTACCATTTCCTCAGCAAAATTTAACGGGACTTATGAATGCAATTGTTGAATTACATCCTCAGAAAGACAAAGGTATTTGTGTTTGGGAAATAGCTGCTGAAAATAGATTTCTTTTAAAACACTGGTACAAAGCAACCCCAGATAGCTTGCATATTTTATTCACAGGAAACAATCATTTTGCTGGACTTACAGTAGTGCCCTCCGATCTTACTTTAGCAGACTTGCGCGAAAGATGGATAAGCCCCTCTATTGCTAAATGGGTACCTTCTGCGAGCACGGCAACGGCAATAACTGAACCAACTTCATCGACGACAGCAGCAAAAAGAACATCTCCAGGAGAGTTCTTACCTAAACAAGATAAAAGTGAAGCCAAGGCAGTTTTCCTATCGTCACCTATCGCTCCGCTTGCCGAACAAGATTTAAGATCAAGCTCGCACAAGCAGCGAGTGTCGCCAACAATCAGTGATGCCGATGAATTAGGACCACAAGCTACGCATGAACCGGCAGCAAAAAGAAAAAAAACAAGGTTTGGTTTATTTTTACAAAATGCGAATACTGCTGAAGCGGTAGAGTCTGAAGGAGCCGTGAAGGAATCTGAGAAATATGAAAAACCCGGATCACAAAAAAAAGGCCATTGATTTAAAATGTCAATCTTTTAAAAAAATAATTTCTCAAATAGAATCACAGAAGAAATTCGGCAAAATGAAATGGTCAGTTGACGTCGATCCAACTGAAGTTTTGCGATATAATGCTTATATAGCATCATTATAACAATAAATTTCGAATAATATTTCTATGTTAAAAAATATACCATGTGTTTCTGAATCTCAATTACTATTATATGTTACGCAAAATAAAAATAAATTCCCTGTCTCTTTTCTCAAGGATTTAGAAACAACTCTCCATCAATATGGCGAAAAAGACGAAATTTTACTGAGTTTAATAAATCTGCTTAGTACATCAGATGCCTANNAATGCAACTAATAAGCCCAATCTTGGTCTACTTGATAATTTAACCAACGACACTTTATGTGTTTTACTTTCCCTGCTCAAAACAAAATGCCTTCTTCCAAGCGATCTTCTTGGAGACATGTCCTTACAGCAACAATTTAATGATGTTAGCATCATAGGTTTACTTTTTATTAAGAGTAAAGAACTCCGGGAAAAAAGATATTACGAGATATTTCCGCAACTTTCCGCTAATACGCAAACAACAGATGCATTATCAAAGCCTGTCAGCCTTAATAGAAAAGAAATGCTAGAGCAATTTGCAAAAAGCAAACAATGCATAGTAACAGGAAATATTGCCGAAGGAGTTAGTTTATTAAAAAAACTTTGGTCACAAGAAATTTGGAAGCTATTAAATTTAGCTGAACTTATTGAGATGGGAAAATTACTGGAAAAATACGAGGAAGGATATAGTCTTGCTAGCAAATGCTATTATCAAATAGTACAACCTAAAAGAACTAATAATGACGAGTTTATTTATGCATCATTTCTACTTGCCAGGTTAGGCTATAAAGCTACCATGGAAAGATCAGCATTACATTTAAGATTTACATACAATCAGATGATGCCACAATGTAAAGCAGCCTCCTCATCTCACCCTGAAGCAAAAATTATGCTGGCAATATTGTCTATAAATGGGCTGCCTGGAATTCCTCCATCCGATTACTTTAATGCCATACATTTTCTGCAAGAAGCGGCATTTGCAACCCATGATGCCGAGGTAATCACAACAGCCTTTGGCATTCTAGCGGAAATATATGTTACCTTTAAAGAATATTCTCTTGCCCGGAGATATTGTAAGATCATTAAAAATACCGCTAATGCTAATGCTTTTTATAAAGAAAAAGCATTAGGCATTCTGAGTTGGCTTTATGAAAAAGGTTATGGTTGTGAAAAAAATATAACTAAAGCATCGGAATGTTATCAATTATTAGAGAAAAATTTCACGGGGGGAAATGGTGATGTGACTTTTAAACTTGGAGTACTTGCTTACGAAAAAGGTTCGCAGGATTCTATTTTTTATGAAAGAGCATGGGGACTCTTTATGAAGACAGACTCCTGTCGAGCGCAAAATAATCTCGGCATTATGTACGCTAGTGGTACTGGAGTGAAAAAAGATATGGAACTAGCTTGCACTTATTTTAGAAGTGCAGCGCGTGCACTGTTACCATCCGCAATGCGCAATTTAGCGTTTTTTTATAAAGAAAATGGAGGTGGCTCACACGATGAAATAGAACGGCTTCGCAAAGAAGCAGAACTTTGGGATAGCGCGACTGACGGTGAACATGGAAGAGATGAAGCGGGATATGAGTTTATAACTGAACTGGCCACACCATCTTACGTCAAGCAAGGAAAGTTATTATATGAAAAAATTATATATTTTGAATTAATCCCAGTTCCTTTATGCATAGAAACCTATACCGACGGTTGGTTTGAGGCGATTGGCATTGACCGCTTTACTGCAATTGAAGCACTAAAAATGAAGATTGAAGAAGAAAAAGATAATAGTGAAGAAGATAGAAAATTCACTAATCTTATTGCTTCACAAATTTGTACCGACTTTTTAAATATCCAAATATATGATGCCCCTAATAAACACTCAGAATTCTATGAACTTCCCAAAGAAATGCCTTTGCGGGATGAATTATACAAGTTAAGAGAAGAGTATAGTAGCTATACTATGTATGCCGTTTCCCAAAAAGACCAAAAGGCCTCACCTCAGGATTTACATGTTTATGAAAATTATGTAAATGAAGTGTTAAAACTCTGTAAAAATCCACAATTAATTTCATGGTATTTAAATTTATATGACATTGACCATAGGCATTCTATATCCATTCCTTATGAAGACTCTACAGGGATGATGGATGCAATTATTGAGTTGTATCCTGAAAGAGATAAAGAAGGAATTTGCGTTTGGGAAATTGCTGGCGAAAACAGATATCAATTAATGCATTGGCACAAACCAGGTGAAAATAGCTTTCATGTTTTATTTGAAAATAATAGTTTCGCAAGATTCATTCCAAGATCAGCAGATCTAACTTTGGCGGATTTGCAAAATAGAAGCGCATTTTCAACTTTTATTCCTCAATGGAAATTCACAATTATTAGGCCACCTTCCGCGCCCACGCCAATCACCCTCGAAGAACCTTCGCCAGAATCTCAAGAAATATCATCGGAATCAACTCCTATACCAAAAAATGATAAAAGAGGACTGCCGCCACCTCCTTTTACTTTATTTCCTGGAAAGGGAGAAAATACGCCCAAGAAACCTTCGACTGAGACCAATGAAAATAGTTCAACAAAATCAGATGAAGCATTAAAGTGCGGTGATAATGATGATAAACCAAAGCTTACGCTTCAACACCCCGCAGATGAAGTTCAAAAAACAGAAAGGAAACTTTCCTAATTGAAATGCTGCTTATCCGCCTGCGCAAAAAATCCCGCGCGCAAGCACATGGGCTTTATATTCTGTATTTGATATAAATCACAACCCCCAGCAATCACTAGCGCCCCCCATTCCAGTGATGCTTTTTTNNCCTTTTTTTCCCGCTTTGATCCAAAACGAGCGCCTGGCAAAGTTCGTCCTCTTCTTTTTGCACACCGATAGGATCAGCTTTTAGCGAATAGGAGTTTGAGCCAGCCGTAATATTGATTTGATAAAAATCTTTGAATCCGGAATCATCAATTTGCAGATTGCTTAACGTCGCCCCATCATATTTATTATTGACAGCATAATATTCTTCCATACTTGCAGCTATATCAGTTAAGGCAATTGCAGCATTATTACGGCGAATTTTCACAATGTAAAAACTATAAGATGGATAAATAATGGCAGCCAAGATTCCAATAATAGCTAAGGTTATCAGAAGCTCGAGTAAGGAAAACCCGCGTTTTTTAATTTTATATTGGTACTTAAACATTTTTAGCAGGGAAAATTAAGAACTATTGCTTAAAAATAACAACTGCTAGAAAAAAGTAAATACCGTAATTTTACATTCTTGGCATCCAGACATAAGTGCAGCCAGTTTCACTTTTTTGTGCCTCGGGCTCTGATATGGGAAATTCAGATTGAAGAGCTTGACAAGATTCAGAAAATCTTACCTTGCTTGCCTGATCATTTTCATTGTAATCAACCAAGCTTGAAATTAAACTTTTCATTTTGTCAAAATATTTAGTACTATCTTTAGATACTATGTCAAATAAATTCAATAATACTCTTTTTCCATCTTCTGAAACTTTCGCAGAACCGATTATTTGCCTTAACTCCACAAGACACTTTTTAGAATCAACTAATAAAAGAAACTCCAGACGCAACTTAATGAAATCATTGCCAAATGTCATACTTAAATCCATCATTTTAGTAACTAAATCGATGAGATGTTGTTTTTCATCTTTATTAAATCTGGAACGAATTCCAAAAAGCCCAGAAAAACCAATAATATTTTGTTTCAATGCCTTATCAAGAAGAGGTAATATTTCATATTTTATAATGTTTTCTTTTTTCCATTGTAATCCAATTTTTTCTCCAAGAATATTTACATGTCTTATAAAGATATTTAGCGGGGTTTTACTGCCTTCAACATATCTATCTTTTAAAAGAAATAAGATTTCAACATCTTTTGCAGCCATATTATTAACAAATTGTTTTGCTAAATATTCTAAAACCAAATCAAGGTTGGCATCGACAGGAATTTCATCTAACATTTCTTCTATTTTATTGATAAGCTTATGGGCATGTTTTTTCATTTCTTCCACTAAAATTCTTCCTGAACTCGCTTGCAGTAGCAAAGCCTTATCTTTTCTTGCTTCTTCTTCAAAAACTTCAGTTTTATTTATTTGCGCAAAAATGTTATCGCTAATTGCAATAAGAGCGTTAATTTGTTTCTCTATTAAATATAATTGTTCCCTTACTTTGCAGTGTTTGTCTAAAGACACAAAAAAATCAATCTGATCCCTGCTTCTTTTTGATTTTTGCAGGAGGTGTAATTCAGAACTATCAAACTTCCAAAAAATATCTGGTATTTCACCACTAATTGTAATTGGTTCCAAACCATTTAAATAGCGTAAAAAACGCAATTTCTCTCTTGCTGCAATAGATTCTAATTGTTTTAATGAATCACTAAAATCTGCTGTGCCTAACTCTCCACTATCTACTACATGCCCAAATTTATTTACCACTGGCACAACAATTTCATATAACGACCTTTTGGTAAAATCTCGATTACCAATAAGCTTTTCCTGTATTGCCCAAGCGGTAGAAATTCCATCTATTGTCAAACCATTTGCCATTTCATTTGGAAATGATAAGGCAAGATTTCTTGATGGGTCTAAATCTGTAAAAGCACTAAATGGGTTGTTATTTTCTATACCGCCATCTTGTAATTTCCCTATAATTTCTCTTCCAACACCAAAATAAGGTACAAGATCTGTGTCAGGGGCTTCAAAAATAAAAGGTAAAGACGATGATGCGCCAACAGTTTCACAAATTACCGCATCTTTAGTTGATCTTGTGGTGAATAAAATAGGAGAATGTGTTTCTGCAGATACTGCAGGGATAGCTAAATTTTTAAATCCATATTCAGGTAAAAATCTTTTTAATATCCTTAGTTGATCGAAAGTAAAATGCAGCTCCCCTTGTCTTTCTTTAACAGCGGTCAACAATCTCTGAATACTGGCTCTCTCAGGATCATCAATCTCCATACTCCTTATTTTGCTTTCCAAAATATGAAATTCTTTCCTTACAACATTTCTAATTTTGCAATCAATAATAAAACCAACTGCTTTAACGAAAGCGTCATTCTTGTTTAATAGTTTTCCTGAAAGAGCATTTTGTAAATTAACATTTTTAAGGGCTTCTTCTATTTCTTTTGCAGTAAGAGCACAGGCAACCAGAGCTGCGAAAAAAGAACCTATGGAGGCACCAGCAACTTCTTCTACATATTTTAAATTTCCACCAAGAGCTTGTATCACACCCAAGTATGCAACACCTTTGGCCCCACCTCCTGAAAATGCAATTCTTTTTTTTGTCATCTCAGCAGGAATCGTTATTCTATATTGATTTCCAAATCGCTTGACAATAAGTCTGTCATTGGCAGGCAGAATACCCGTATTTCCTACAGAATTAACATCACTCGTATCAGAATGTCTCTTTTGTAATTCGGCTGCACTTAATGAGTAGAGCCTACTTTCTTTTTCCGAAAACTTTCCTTGAAAAAATTTTTTTTGTACTACATTTGGTAACTCTTTAGCATAAAATTTCACTTCGCGATCGCTGTGACTATATGGCCTTAGTTCGTCTTCTGAGTAGTGAAAAAAAGAATAAAAATCACTTTTTTGTTGAGGTTTTAATTCAAGAATGCAATTCTGTAACTTTGCAATTTCCGGATTAGAAGAAAAATGACGTGACTTTGGCAAGACAGGTAAAAAAAATGGTAGCAGTTCTTCACGAAATGATTTGTCAGCAAATTTCTTTGGTTCTTTCAATAGACCATCGATAACTTCATCATAGCTTATTTTTACGTCTATTTTTCCCCTTACGGGACGAAAAACAGATCGAATGTACTCTAACATAAATTTATTATTATTTTTTAAATAAAGTTTTTTAATGTAGTTTTTATTAGTATCTCTTTATACTAAAATAATAGCATCTAATTATTAAGCTTTTCTGAAGGGAACTAAAAACTTGATTATATTATTAACACACGTAACCCATGGATTTTTAATAAAATTTTAAGAAAATAACAGGTTAATTTGATGAGATGATTAGCCCTCTACGGCAGGAGTTCCTGCCGTAAAGTAGTGTTTACATATATTATATCATACACGAGGAGGAGCATGCTGCTCTACTACTGCCGCGCCCTCTGCAGCATCACGAGACTCAGCTTCGACCGTTGGAGCCTGCATATCCTTTTCTAAACTGATAACTGCATCTTTTAAACTCAACCCTATACCCATCCTAAGCGATAAGTCTCTCAAACACTCATACTTAAACCCAGGTTTAGTAACTAAGCTTTTGAAAAGCTCATTATCATCTGGTTTCTGAATTAAAGATTGAACAAATTCAAACGCATTCGGTAATTGAATATTATTAACTTCTAAAACTATTTTCAAGGTTAAACAAAAATCATATCCTGCGTTGTTAAGGACACATAAAAGATTTATACATTTGTGGAAAATTAAAGCATCATCACAACTTTTGCTTTTGGGAGCTATCTGACTTATTTGATCACCTAAGTTGGCTGTACAAAGCTCAAGATTACTTAATTCCAATCTTAGATCTTTTTGATCGTCAAAATATAAATGCTGGATTGCACCCAACATATTTAACGAATCCTGAAAATTAAGTTTTCCAATTTCTATTAGGTTACATAAAATTTTACTATGAAACTCCGTCAACCAAGGACGACCGCGAACCCACCATACAATTTCAGACCGAGCTTCAGCGGGAACTCTTTCAATTAACATCTGCTTAACTTTTACTTGATCTTCGCTCAATTCATACGTTTCTAAATGTCGACAAAAATCACTAAAATCATGGAATAATTTTTCACTTGGTGTTTTTTGATAAAACCAATCTCGAGCTAACCTTACCTCCTCATCAGATAAATGATTTTTTTCCTTCAAATCACACAGTAGTTTTACCTCCTGTTCATGCTCTCCCGGAAAAAGTCTGATTGTAGATATAAAAGTTAAATCACGTTCGACTACTCTTCCTTGCCGCTCTACTTGAGCATTTTCTCCCGGCATAATAGTATTTTCTTGTATATCTCTCACTTCATCAACAAGGCCCCTTAAGCTGACAAACGTCGAATTACGTTTAACTCGATCAGCAAAGTTAACTATCTGCTTTAGGTCAAACCAACGATTTTCCTGACCAATTAAAAAATTAACAAAATATTTTTTATCCCATGTTGTTAGATCTTTTGTAGACAATAAACACCCTAAACTAGCCAATATTACTTGAGGGTCATTTTGATTTTGAATATTAGAAATTATCTGTTTAGCATTCCGTGGATCGCAATCTAATTGCAAAAGCGAAACTAATAAACCTCCGTGATCATAAAAATTAATGACCGCCTTTCGAGGTATTATTTTTTTTAGCCCTCCTCCTAATTGTTCTGCCAAAAAAGAAAGTTGTGTTAATTGTAATGACAGGACTTTATCATTATTTTTAGACGATTCTTTTAATACTATTAATAGATCAAGGGCCTCAAATTTTTCCATTTTAGCAAACCGCATAAGATCATGAAGTGCGGCTAGAGCTTTATCTTTTATCCATGGTTGAGCAGCTAACGGTTCTTCCAATTCGCGTATACTCACCAAATTATTGCCCATTAGTTGCCACGTTGACCTGTCGCTTAGAAAAGCTCGTTGAACATCTGATAATGCACCACCTGTTTCTTCGGCTTTTGTGTGTGAAGTTGCAGTTTCCAAAGGTGTCTCTAGAGCCTCAAAATTATTTGAAAATAAATTTTTCTCAGCTTCTGTAAAAATAAATACATCTAGAAACTTATTTGTTGCCAATTGTAAATTAGAAGCACCTTCGGTAGGCTTAGATTCAGTATTTGGTTGATAGGACATAGATTTAGTTCTCCGATTAATTATTATTTTTATAAGATTAGTAATACTTTGATAATAATTACTAACCGCCTAAATTCAAAAAACAAAAATATATAGTTTTACTACATGTATAATACCAGCAGAAAGGTGTTTATCTATGAAAAAGGCTTAAATTGATCCGGTGGTGCAACATCTTCTTCATCAGCTCCACAAGACTCATCTTTGCTAATTGCAAACTGTTTTAAATTATGAATCGCGTCTTCAAAACTCAAACCGCAGCCCATGGAAAATGATAAGTCCGTCAAACACTCATACTTAAACCCAGGTTCAGTAACTAAACTTCTGAAAGCCGCATTATCATCTGGTTTCTGAATTAAAGATTGAACAAATTCAAATTTACCTTTCATCTGAATTTCATCAATTTCTCCAACTATCTTCAAAGCTAAATCTGACTCATATTCTTTACTCATAAGATCGCATAAAAGGGTTATACGTCCAGAGACATAAGAAGCCTCTTCAAAAAATCTACTTTTTGGAAATATTTGTATTATACGAGCACCTAATTGATTTGTTAAATATTGAAGGTTAGATAATTGACATTTTAATTTTTCTTCATCCTCGTTACATGATTGCTGTACCGCAGATAACATATTCAACGAATTCTGAAGTTTCATTACACCAACTTCTATTAGATTTTGTAAAATTTCGCTATGACGAGACGTTAACCAAGGGCGAAAGCGAACGAAATTTGAAATTTGATTACTGTCTTCAGAAGGACATAGAGCATTTAACATCGATATGATAATCACTTGATCATCTCTCAACTCGTACTGTCGGCAATGATCACAAAAGAACTTAGCGTTATACCTAAAATCTTCCGTCCCTGTTTCTCGAAAAAAACATTTGCTAGCTAACCTTATATCTTCATAAGATAACTTACCTTTATCCATTAATTCATTAAGTGCATCTTTCTCCGTTTCAGCCCCTAACTGATGCTCAGCGATCTTACCTACAAATGTAAGAGCACGCGGAACCATTTCTTGTTGCTCTACTTGAAGCTTTTGTTCAGGTACCTGAATCACTTTTTCTTGACTTTTTTCAACAGGAGTCAAAATTAGTTCTCCATTATCTATCATAGTCCGAATGAAAGACATTAAACTATACCAAGGATAATCACCCATTGAACCTTCCATAACTTTTTTAACCTTCTCAGCAACCGTAATAGCATGTTCTGGTTTAAAAGATGGGAAGATGTTTCCTCTAAGTAATCTAATAAATTCTCTTTTATCCGCCAGATTTAATCGATTTAACGTCAACAAGTACCCTAAAGCAGTTAATATTTCTTTTGCATTTTCCTTTTTACTAATTTCATTAATTAACTGTTTAGCTTCCTCAAAGTAATAACCATAGCACAAAAGCCCTGATAATATATCCGCATGCCTAAAAAAACTAACAGCGGGTTCAGGTGGATCAAATAAAGTAACTATTTCTGCCCTTAATTGTTCCACTAAAAATGAAAGTTGACGAAGTTTAGACAGATAATTTTCACCAAATTGATTTCGCACATTACCTATTATTTCAAGAGACTTTGTTAGATCCATTTTACCTAATTTCAAAAGATCTATAAGGGTTACCAATACTTTACCTGTCATCCATGATCGAGTAGCTAATGATTTTTGTAATTCTTCCAATTTTTTTTCATCCTGAACAAGTCGTTGCGTTGAGTAGTTAGCCAGGAACCTGCTCTGTTCTTCCAATAGTTGACTGCTCTCCTGATTAAGATCAGCAGAAGTGGAGGTTATTGTTTGTAAGAACTTATCAAAATTAGCTTCTAATGCTTGCAGAGTAATTACATTTGCTTTTACTAAAGCAAATATTTTGGATTTTAATTCGGCAAATATGGAGCCATAATTTTTTACTAACGCATCGATTTTTCCTTGCAAAATTGAATCGTTATCTGCTTCGTCTTTTTTATCGGTTGTTGTAACCGAAGGTAAAATGAAAAAAGCACTAGGAATTGGAGGATGTTTTTGACGTTTTTCTTGAGCCTGTTCTTCAGCTACCATTAAACTGTTTGACTGATCTTTCAATCCATCGACAACCTTTTCCTCTTGAGAAACTGCAATTGAGCTATAATTATTGGCAAGAATTTTTACTGCATCTTGAAAACTATTGTGTTGATCCAACAAACTTTGTAATTCTTTTAAATACTCAAACTTAAACCACGGCGCAACAACTAACCCTTTAAAAACCTCTTTGTTTTCATCTTGCATAACCTCCAGAATTAAAGGCCAAATAAATACATATATATCCCTTGATTCCGGCGTTATATTAAATTTTCCAACTTTATCTAAAGCTATATCGGACGAAACTCCTGCCTTAATAAGGGCACACAATAGACCTGTACAATTACAGAAATCAATAAAATACATATCCTGCCCTAAAAATTTATCCGTTATAATATGTCCTAGTTTTTGCACTAAATATATAATGGCAACTAATTGCTCATGTTCTGTTTGTCTATTTTCCGAAAATAATTGTAGATTATATGCATAACATAATCCATGTGTGGCACATATCAATTGAAATGCCTTTAAAAGCGTTATTTCCCTATCGGCCTCCATTATTTGTATCACCGCATTACAATGAAGCTCTTTAAGCCAAGGACAACCACGGATAATTTTGCTTGCCTCTTCAACTTCTTCAGGTTTAAATAAATATCTAGAAGTTAAAATATTTAATAAATCTACTTGGATCTTACTTAACTGGTAAGTTTTTAATTTTTCATAAAGATCAGACAACTTAGCATTCTCTGGAATAAGATTTTCATGATGGAAAAAAGTTTTTGCCAATGATATCTCAGAAAAAGTTAAATTAAACTCCTGTGCAAATTTCTCTAAGTATTGCGTTGTTTCACCTGTATCATTCTGGATTAAAGAAGCAGAGCCCAAGTCAGCAGCCATAGATTTAATTCCCCAATTAATTATTATTAAAAGTTTCTTAAATGTTCTAAGTTTTCAAATAATCCTCTATGGCAGAAACGCATCCCGCCATAGAGTTCATCACATATTTGTTTACACTTTAGGCGCTTGTGATAATTCTGCGAGAACCGATTGTTCTAACTGATTAACAGCATTTTTAAGCTCAGCACCATTATCAATTATATCTTTCAGTTGAATTAAATGCTCGACATCAAACCACGATTTATGAACTAAATCGCGGAAAATTTCTTCACCTTCGGGTTTCCGCATTAAAAATGCTAAAGCTTCATATATTTTATTTGCTTCTGGATTATCCGTAATTTCTTCGGCTTTCTGCAAAACAAAGTCAGGGGTACAATCTGCTTTAATAAATGCACATAACATCTCAATATAACCTTTAGAAAGTTTAATAGAACTATCGGAGGTTGTATCCAAATCTAAAAATATCTGTTTTATTTGATAAGGATAAAATTTATTTCTAAGGGTTTCAAAATTTATCAATTGATTATTTAACTCTTCTTTATCAAATTCTCTTTCACCAACTTTAGATAATTCCTCTATCTTAAACAATATTTCAAGAGCTTCTTTCAACCATATACTATCTTTCAGCATTTTTTCTAACACATTTACTTGCTGTTGTGAATCAATCCAGGGACGGCCGCGAACTAAACTAGAAACATCTATTCCAGGTTGTTTATAATCAGATGCACATAAAGAAATAAGACGTTTCTGATGCTTATTGAGTTCGTAACCCTTAAGTTTCTCACAAAAATATCCTTTATGAGAAAAAAGTTGAGAAGATGAACTTGAAGTTGACTGACATAAGTGCATCCTAGCAAATCTCACTTCGGGATCTGTTAAGTATAATTGTGGAATTAACTGCATAAGCACACCTTCACTTCTTACTTCTTCGTTTTTCGACATATCAACGGGCGCTGATAAAAAAGTAGCATCTGGTTTAAGCTTTGATTGTTCGTCCAGCTCTGTTGGCTGCGAAACATTTTCTCTTTTCTTATCCGGCGTAAAACGATCTCTGGCTGCGTCTAATAAATTTAAAAAACCATTTTCAGGACGATAATCACAAACCATTTTTAGAAACTCGGGCAGACGATCTACTTTAAACCATGAGTTTTGTTTATATACAAAATCAACAAAAATAGTTTTCTTCTGATCAGATGTTAATTTATCTGTAGTCAATATAAATTCGACCGCATCAAAAATTAATATTTTTAGGGGTTCTTGTTCATTTCTAGTTTCACAAATTATGAACGCCGCAACATAAAATAAATCGTGTGTAGTTTCTTTCTCAAACAACTTTAAAAGATCACAAAATTTATCTATATTTTCATAAAACCTAGGCAAATAATCCGGTTTAAACCAGGTTTCTTTTCCTATTAACTTACATAAATCAAGCTTGCTGGAAGGTGATAATTTATTTGTAGTACATATAGAATTGAGAGCATTAATAATTAATGTTTTTTCGGATGCAGGTTTATCCCTAATTTCACAAATTACAAACTTAGAAAATTCAAAGCTAAATCCAAGCTGCAAAAGTTGAATTAATATATCTATATTTTCATCTTTTTCGTCAAAAAAATTAACAGGCGCATCTTCNNATGTAACAGTTTCGCCAATAATGAAAGGTTATGAAATTTATGATCTTCATTTTCTAATCCAGTCACTACTGACACAATTTGCAAAGACATAGCTAGGTCAAAATTTGCAAATTCCACAAGATCGCGAACCACATTAAATTGTTCATCCTTATTTATCCATGGGCGGCCAAATACCAGGAATTGTAGTTTTATTAAATCCCCATCAGACTTAATTACATTCGATCCCAATGAATGAATTAAACTATCCACGATTTTTTGCTGAATGGTAGATAAGACTTGGCCAATGATTAGCTTACTATTTACAGGATTATTTTTTAATTGTGAATAATTTGACCTTAGGTGGGGATGCAAATCTAACCTTTTGTAGAATGCTTCATATTCCGTCTTTGTAAATTCAAACTTCCTATCAAAATCATCCATATACTCATATCTTTTAACGGCATCAATTTGTATTTGATCAGAAGGTGGCGTTGGGGTAAGTTCAGGTTGGGTAGGTTTCTCAGATAAAGCCATAAATTTAATCCTCGTATTATTGATATTTTTTAGATAAAATTTTATTAATTATTACAAATTAAACAATAAATTGATTATTATCTGTAATTATATAATTTTGTAAACTTATTGTTTATATATGATAGGCAATATGACAATTTGAATATTATCATAAATAGCATTAAAAAATAAAACCGATTCCTTCACAATTTGCCCAATGATAAACAAAATAATTTAAGACACTATTACTATAATGCGGTTCCGTCGATAAAACATGGAAGTGCGAAGCACGAGTTTTAGAGCCTCCGATAAGCATGCGCGCTAGTTGATAAGAAAATAGCCAAAAAAATTCTCTACGGCAGGAACTCCTGCCGTAGATTTTCGCTTATTTTATGAAAAACACGCTTTGGAAACGTGTTGGTCATCTCCTTGAAGTGCCCAATCAATTTTATTACCTTTCTCAACAAATTCTCGCAAATGTGGTAAGTCCTCAACTGAAGTCGATCCATCACAAACTGAGTGTAATAATTTTTCTCCACTTTTTTGCTCTGAATTTCCCACCAAAAATATTAGGTCATCAGATAATTTATCCGGGTTTGAAGAGCTAACAATTTTTTCAAATAGCACATGCAAATCATCCTTTAAATCAATCGCAAACTGATATCGCAAAAATTTAAGTAATATTTGCGCTTGATTTTTATAAAAACCTTCAACAAGATTCATGTTTGTCGGAACTGGCAAAAATGAAGATACATGCTCGCCTAGATTTTCAATTAATAAATTAAGTTGGCTTAAATGGTCTTTAAATTCTTGCTCCATTCCTTTTTTACCAAATAATAGCTGTAAGGGAATAAGTACATTTTTCATTGCATCTTTAAAACTCATTTTGCCCTTTTCTATTAATTTTGCAAAAGTAAAATAATGGTTCAATGTAAGCCAAGGACAACAACTAAGAATTTCCAAATCCTCTTGGCGCTCGGTGCCTTTAGCATAAGTAGCAAAGGCATTGAATGGTTGAGTACTTATGACAAATTTCTCAACATCCCCTTGCAGATATTCTTGTTCAAAATATCTACAAAAAGACGGGGCATCTGTCATAATTAATTCCTTTTTTTCTTTTGTTATTAATGTATTTTCAGCCAATGTTTCTCTAATTAATTGTACTTCTGGCAAAGAGNNTACATCGAAATGCAGCCCATACTCTATTTTGCTCTTCAGAGAAAAGATCCATTCCAATCCTAGCCGGGTTTATTGAAAGTCGCCCTTGCTGCTCATCTCGAGTCTTTTCCCCGCGTTTCGAATCACAACCGGATTCATCCGAAAAAGGTATGTTTTTCAATTGGATTATTTTTGTTTGATCGTCTCCATAATGCAGAGATGAAGACTGCGCAGGAGGTTCAAGATGGGATTCACGAGAAGCAGAAACATAAGTCGTATTTTCAGTGTTTGCTGATTTTTTAAACAATCGCTCTAACCTATTAACTGCACTTTTAAAATCAGAACCAGTTTCAATCATAGATTGTAAATGAATAAAATATTCGACCGAAAACCATGATTCATGGACTAAACTACTCAAAGTTTCTTTACCTTCTGCTTTCTGCATTAAAAATGATACGGCTTCATATATTCCTTCTGCTTTCGAATTTTTACTAATTTCTCCGATTTTCATCGAAGCAAAGTCAGGATCACAATCTAGACTAAGAAAGGCACACAGAGCATTTATGTAGTATCTAGAATGTTGAATGGAAGCTTCAGAAGAGGTGTCCAACTTTAAGAATATCTCTGATGTTCGAGAAAGCAATCTTTCTCTGAGTGTTGTTAGACTCGCTAATTGTTTCCGTAATTTTTCTTCATTACCTTCTGATAATTGTTGTGCCTTAAACAATATCTTAAAAGCATCTGACAAATTTACATTATCTTTCAACAATTCTTCTAATTCAATTACCTGCTGTTCTGAATCAATCCAAGGGCGGCCATAAACCCAGCCATAAATTTGATCTTTATATTGCGGATATGTACTTTTTATATGCGAAATGAGCCTTTGCTGCAACTCACTCAATTCGTAATGCCTTAAAAGATCAGAAAAAACCCTCTTAGAATGCTTTAATGATTCATTTTGAGTTTGTTGGCAGAAATATTCCCTAGTCCATCTAAGTTCATCATTTTCTAATAAGTGACAGTTTTTTCTTAGTATCTCAAGAACATGTTCCGCACACATTTCTTCTGAGCTATCAACAGGATGAGATAAAAAAGTTGCATCGCGTTTTAGCTTTTGTTGTTCGCTCGAATCTGTTATCTGCTGGCTCTTTTCCTTCTTCTCCGGCACAAAACGATCTCTAGCTTCTTCTTCTAAATTTATGAATCCATCTCCAGTATAAACCTCAACCATTTTTTTAAAATCGGGCAGACATTTTACTGTAAACCAGTGTTTTTCTTGACAAACTAATTTAACAAACAATTTCTTCTCGGTCTCCGTTAGGTTATCAGTAGTCATTAAAAATCTAAAAGCGTCTAAAATTAATGCTTTTTCTGATTCTGATTTTTTGCCAATATCTTCGATTTCACTAATTAGAACTTTGGCATCTTCAAAGCTGCCATCATATCGCAAAAAAGAAGTTAATATATCCCCATATCTATAAAAGCTAACAGGCACATCTTTTGAAAGTACAGAACCTATCTCTGTATGTAACTTTTCTGCCAAATATGACAACCTGCCTAATTGATTACTTAATTCTTCTTCATCCCCCTTATATTCGCTCATCACCTTAGACACCTCTCGCAAAGAAGTGTCTAAATCCATTCTTGCATATTTAACAAGACTAAAGACAGCGTGAAAGTGTTCTGTACTTTTTATCCATGGGCGACTATGCAATAATAAATCTAAATCTATTAATTTATCTTCATCGCCTTGAACCAGTATTCGGTCCATCGACTCATTAAACACAGAATCACTTTGTACAGAAGACAATCTTTGTCCTGATTGACTTCTGTTCATTGGATTGCTTGTGCTTTTTAAATAATTAGGGTTAGACAGTAAAAAGTCCGTGAATAATCTGTGTTCTTCCGGTACGAATCCAAACGTATCCACTATAGTTTGTATTTTGTGCCTGTTTATCTCAAGAAAATGATTTTGATCTGGAGTTAATGTTGCGGTAGAAGTAAATTCAGGGGTACTCGGTGCAGCCATAGATGTAATCCTCGTATTATTGATATTTTTAGATAGAATTTTATTATCACAAAAATAAATAAATTTATAATTATATAATTTTTGTAAATTTATTGTCTATTATGATAAGTAAGGGATAACAAATTTTAATACTATAACAAGTTGTATGAAAATACAATATAAATTCGTTTGCAATTTATTCAATTGATAAACAAATGGTTAAGCTATTTATCAGAATAAATAATACAACTGTGTTATTTTACTGCTTAATAGAGAAGATTTCTATCGCCGCGTAGTAATAACTTTATCGATCAACCCATATTTCACGGCAGCTTCTGGAGTCATAAAGTTGTCGCGATCAGTATCTTTTCTAATTCGATCGATTGATTGACCAGTGTGCTGAGATAAAATTTCAGTCAATAATTTACCAATGCGCAAAGTCTCCTTGGCGTGGATTTCAATGTCACTTCCCTGACCTTGATAACCACCCAAAACCTGATGAATCATAACAGTTGCATTAGGCAAACAAAATCTTTTCCCTTTTGTACCAGAAGCGAGCAGCAAAGAAGCCGCGCTTGCCGCCTGGCCAAAACACAAAGTGCTGATGTCAGGTTTTATAAATTGCATAGTGTCATAAATTGCCAAACCAGCAGTTACTAAACCGCCTGGTGAATTTATATATAAAGAAATGTCTTTATCAGGATTTTCCGATTCCAAAAAAAGCATTTGGGCAATTATCAAATTTGCCATGTTGGTTTCTATTTCACCAACCACAAAAATAATACGCTCTTTCAGAAGCCGCGAATAAATATCATAAGACCTCTCTCCGCGCGCTGATTGCTCAATTACAATTGGAACTAAATAATTTTTTTCTGGCATATTTTTCACTTTTAAATTGATGGCTATTATCGTTTATCGTTGCAAAGCTTCCATAACTGAAATTTGCTTATCCACGACTTGCATTTGTTGTTTAACAAAATTAAGCGCTTTTTCTTCTATTAATAAGTTTTCAACGTTAGCTAACAGTGTTTTATTTTGATTATAAGATTGCACCAACTCATCTTTTCGGGAACTATCTGTCTCAGCTGCGATCTCTCCCAATTTTGCCTGAACCTCTTCAGGAGTTACTGCTATTTTTTGATCATGAATAATTTTCGCCAAGATAATTCCAGCTGTAACAGTTCTTGTCGCTTCTCCTGCAAAAAATTCTTTTTTCAAATGCGAAGGCTTTTTATTAAATCCCGACATTTTTTGCAATTTTGCAGCCATGTCATCGCAACGCCTTTGGCTCTCCATATCAATTAACCCTTTTGGCACTTCAATTGGAACTAATTCCAAAAGTTTAGTAATAACATTGGCATTGTATTTTTCTGCAAGCACATATTTTAGCTCGCGTTCCATCGTAATTTTGATGTGATTTCTCAAACCATCCATGCCGCCTTTGTCAGTAAAACCAGTGCTTTTCAAGACTTCCTCGTCCGTCGGCATTTTCGCTGCAGAAACCTTTAACACTTTAACTTTAACAGCAACGTCTTTGCCTGCAAAACTCTGATCAACATGGCTTACAGGAAAATGTAAATCATAAGAAAATTCTCCTTGCGCTTTAGCTCCGTACAGGGGTTTTTCAAATTCAACCCACATCATTCCAGAGCCAAGAACAAATTCGACGTTTTCTTCGGCTTTCTCCAAGTTATCGCTCAGTGATTTGATATTGAGGTCGATAATCAGCCGATCTCCTTCTTTAGCTGCATAATCACTATCTAAAACTTCTTCCCATTTGACATAATGCTTTTTCAATTTTTCCATTTCAGCATCGATATCGGAATCCAGCAAAGTAGCAATTGGTTTTTCAACAGCAACCGTAGCAAATTCTGGAAGAGAGAATTGAGGCAGAACTTCTATTGTTGCCACAAATTGCAAATCAACATTTGTTGAAGACGGATCTGAAAGAATTTTAATTACTGGCATGCTAACTGCCTGTAGTTTTTCTTGTTGAATAGCCTTGGTATAGCTTTCTCTTATGATTTTACCAAAAACCTCCTCTCGCACTTCCCTGGCAAATTGCTTACGGACAACTTCAAATGGCACTTTTCCCGACCTAAATCCTTTTATCTTAACTTTAGGTGCAATTTCTTGTAATCTTTTTAATTCTTCTGCGGCAACTTCTGCTGCAGGGACGGTTATTTTCAGATCATAAGTTATATTTGATGTTTTAGTTACTGTTACGAGCATTAATATTCCTCAAATTAAGAATAAATTATGGATGCGAGAATTCTCGCTGGTTTAAAAAAAATTTTGGTGCGAAAGGAGAGACTCGAACTCTCACGGGTTGCCCCGCTGGAACCTAAATCCAGTGCGTCTGCCAATTCCGCCACTTTCGCACAAAAAACAATTAAAATTCAAGATTCAATAATTTTTTGCGCGTTACTGGGCTTTCCAAGAAAATATTTTTCTGCAAAAGAAAACCCGATAAAAATAACACAAAACCAAATACAATCACCAATAAAGGCATTGCGCAAAAATGGTAATGCTGTCAAGTAACAAACAAGCAAACCAGATAATGTTTTTGGATATAAGCTTGTTACCAGCCAATAGCCAAAATTAGTCCATACCCAAAATACAATTTCACTGGCAAAGACAAACACAAAAGAATTTCGCATTGAAAAATTTTTAGCTTTTGCAATTTTCACGCCAAGTAAAATAATTCCCAGCCAGCCAAGGTAAGTGAAAACTGACAGTGCAGAAAAAATGGGATACCCGTTAAAATAAGCTAATAAAATATCCGAAATAATGAGCAATAGCAAAGTATAAACAACGGAAAATAACTTGGAAAATTTAGTTCCTGCAAAATAACACAAATTCGTCAATGGGGTAAGATTTGCTGGATGTGGAATCAATCGCCCCAAAACGCCTATTACAATCCATAAAATTGCAAGTTTTTTGTTGATCAGTTTTTTTTTCATATTATTCTGATTTTCCATAGTATTCCGAAGTTTTGACGTAAAATCATCATGGTTTGGTAGGCCGTGTCGGGATCGAACCGACGACCCGCTGATTAAGAGTCAGCTGCTC
>PLMI01000149.1 GCA_003142435.1 Coxiellaceae bacterium
TTTTCTGATCCCATTTTTTAGCAAAATAATTGCCAAGTAATATGGCGCATGATGGGAAAATAGGTAATAGATAAGTAATAAGCTTGGAAGTCGAAAAAGAATAAAAAATAAAAATTGTCGCAAACCAAATAAACAAAAATATAACAACTTTATGCTTATACATATACTCATTTTTGCTTTCATCAGCGAAACTTTGTTTCGATAAATTAAACTTTACTGATTGATAAAAAAATGCAACCCAGGGGAATAAGCCTATTAAAAAAACAGCAATGAAAAACCACCACGGCTCCCCCCGGCCAGCATAATGAGTAAAATAACGCAAAAAATGCTGCTGAATGATATAAAAATTAAAAAAATCTGGGTTTTTAAATTGTGCCAACACATGCCAAGGAAGAGCGATAATCAGAAAAATAATTGTTCCAGTAAAAATGCAATATTTTTTTAAATTACGCCACTCTTTAAAATACAATACCCAAAAGAAAATTACTCCCATAGGGAAAAAAGCGCCGATCAATCCTTTGGTCATAACAGCCAAAGCAGAAAATGCGTACATTGACCACATGTAATATTTTTGTTTTGTACGATTTTCTTCTTTTACACCAATAATGAAACTTAGTAGTGAAATTGTAAGAAAGGCTGTAAAAGCGAGGTCTAGAGTTACTATGCGAGTCAATACAAAATATAAACCACTTGTGGCTAAAATTAGGGCACTTAAAACGCCTGAAAACCCACCGAAAATTTTTTTTGCACCCTTAAAAACCGCCAAACAACAAATAAGCCCTAAAATAGCATTAGGCAAACTTACTGCAAAATCGTTTACACCAAACGTTTTGATGCTGGCAGCCTGTATCCAATAAAATAAAGGAGGCTTTTCTAAATACTTTACTCCATTTAGATGCGGCGTGATGTAATCGCCGGACGCGACCATTTCTCGAGGAATTTCAGCATAACGAGCACCATCTGGTGCATTGAGAGGATAAGTACCCAGCTTGATAAAAATAAGTAAGCTAATGAAAACTATTATAAATGTAACTTCTTTGAATTTTGCCATATTAGTTATAGCTTTATTTAATCCCATTTATTGATTATCAATAATTAACGTGAGTTATAGTTAACAAAATTGTTACAATTTATATGTCGCCCCTTCAGGGCTTGATTAATAACGATATTTTTACCTAGGGCTCGTTCGCAAAAAACGCGAACAGCACCCTAGGCTATGATTATTCAGCTACCTCGTAGCTTTGTCGTCGCTTCGCGATGTTATTTTATTGAAAAATAACAACTTTATTTCTTCTTAACCACAACTCACGTTAATTATATCTATACAAAAAATTTCTTTCTTATTTTTTAATTTATGAAAACAGGCGCCACACTAATCAAAAGGGCGATCTTTGATCGCCCAATCGCCCCGGCTTGTTTTAATTCTACTGACCAGAACCAAAAGTGGAACCAGGAGGCTTTGATGATGCTTCTGTGTCTGCATCTGTAGTTTGTTCCTCTATTTTTAATCATGAAATCAAATTGTTTAAAAATATATTAAAACTACTTATTATTTAATGTTAATTCTTCCGTTAATTGCCCGCGCAAGTGTGTTGGCATCAATATATTCAAGTTCGCTACCCATAGGTATTCCATGAGCAATACGCGAAAAATTCACGTTCATACCAGGTATGCCTTTTATTGAATCGACAATATAGTGAGCTGTTGCCTCACCTTCGACAGTTGGATTTGTAGCTAAAATAATTTCCCTAAGATGATCTTTTTGTTGAGCTATAACTTGCCTGAGCTCTGCAAAGCCAATTTCATTGGGACCGATACCATCAAGTGGTGACAAATGCCCCATTAAAACAAAATAAAATCCGTTATAAGTTGCAGTTTGCTCAATTGCGACAACATCTACCGGGCTTTCCACTATGCACAAAAGTTCAGAACTACGTTTTTGACTTTTACAAATATCACAAAGATCCAATTCAGTAAAAGTATTACAACGCTTGCAATGCCCGATTTGTTGAATTGCCTCTTTCAAGGTATCTGCTAAAACAATGCCTTTGGCTCTACCATATTGCAGCAAATAAAACGCTAGGCGTTGCGCTGTTCTTTGGCCAACTCCCGGAAGACAACGCAATGCATTTATAAGCCTATCGATTAAAGAATTATCAACAAATCCTGACATAAATAGCAATACTTATGTAGTTGTTGTACCGGAAGACGAACCAGTGTCTTCAGTTCCAGGAAAACCAAAATCTCTAGATAACTTCGACATTTCTAATTTTAAAATTTCTTCCACCTTGCGCTTGGCATCATTAAAGGCTGACCGAATCAAATCCTCCATAACTTGTTTGCCTTCCTTTAGTATTTCCGGATCCAAAGTAACTTGTTTTACTTCATAAGTGCCGCGTAGAATTACAACTACGAGACCAGCACCTGCCTCGCCCTTAATCTCCATTGCGGCAACCTTAGCTTGAACTTCTTGCATTCTTTTTTGAACTTCCTGCGCTCTTTTCATTACGTCCGGCATATTGCTTAAATTTGGATGTTCTGCCATTTTTATTTACCCCTAATATTTAAAATTTATTGTTTTTATAAAATTTCTTGCGTTTTATTTTCGCAAGATAATAATCAAAAGCTCAAGTATATTATGAGTCTTCGTCTATTTCAAATGAGTCAGGTAAAATTGTGGCATCAAACTGCGCAACAATTTTCTGAAAATTCTTATCCTTCGTTATTGAATCTTGCGCCATTTCTTTTTTTTNNGCTCTCTGCCTTGCCTCTCTTTGCTAGACAACGTAACCAAATTTTTCGGCCCAATGCTTATTTTAACGCTAATTGGCTTGTTGTATAAATCAGAAAAAGCCCTCCCGAGGCGCTCTTCATGTTTTTTATTGAGCAATGGAGCATGGCTTGGCTCCAAAAGCATTTCCACCACATTATTATCAAATTTGGCAATGCTGCAACAGCGAAGCAACGCCAGAGTTGTCCCCGTCACCGTAAGTTTAGATAAAATCTGTAGCTTTTGCTCATCTGTCAACTTCGCGGTCTGCGACAGCATTATTTCCTGCGCCTGCTTTACCGGCTGTTGTTTAACATTTTCAGCAAGTTCTCCTGGTTTAATCTGCGCCTGCTGCTCCGCCATTACTTGCTTTGGCTGCTGTTTTGATGCATCGGCTAAAGAACTTGGCAAAAACGCCAACATTCGTAACATCACCATTTCAAAACCAACTTTAGAGTTAGGGGCAAGCATTAAGTCGCGCTTGCCAATTAAACCAATTTGATAACAAAGCTGTACTTCTTCGGCGCTAAATTTAGATGCTAATTCGCGAACAGTCTCATCATCACCGCTTTGCAAAAATTGTGATATAGCAATTTTATGCAGCATATTTAGAAGCTCATCCAACACCATGCCAAAATCAACAACTAAATCCGCTAAACTTGCTATAACCTGTAAAATTGCATTGACATCTTTTTTAGATAACGCCTCCAGCAATGCAGCGATATGTATAGCTTCAGTTGTTCCTAACATCGAGCGAACATCTGGCGTCTTTACACTGCTATTGCCAAATGAAATAGCCTGGTCCAACAAACTTAAAGCATCGCGCACGCTGCCACACGCCGCTTGCGAAAGCAGAGTAAGAGCAGGAAGCTCATAGGCTATTTGCTCCTGATTTAATACAAAAGATAATTGCTTGGCAATGAGTTCTGACGGTAAAATTTTAAGGTTAAACTGCAAACAGCGCGACAAAACCGTGACGGGAAGTTTTTGCGGATCAGTCGTTGCTAAAAGAAATTTAACATGCTCGGGCGGCTCTTCTAAAGTCTTCAAAAGAGCATTAAAACTATGCCCTGAAAGCATATGGACTTCATCGATAAGGTAAATTTTATATCGCCCGTTAACAGGCAAATACTGCACGTTTTCCAAAAGATCCCGCGTGTCCTCAACTTTTGTTCGCGAGGCGGCATCAACTTCCAAAAGATCAATAAAACGCCCGGAATCAATTTCAACACAGGCATCACATTTGCCGCAAGGAATTGCCGTGATACCAATTTCGCAGTTTAAACATTTGGCAAGAATGCGCGCAATCGTCGTCTTGCCAACTCCTCTGGTGCCAGTAAAGAGATATGCATGATGCAATCTACCAGAAGACAATGCATTAGCAAGGGCCTTAACTACATGTTCTTGCCCAACAACTTCAGAAAAATTTTTAGGTCGCCATTTTCTGGCTAATACTTGAGACATTTGTTTTTAAGTCTAGTGATTATCAATGTTAATAATTAATAGCTGTGTTGAATTCTACATGGAACACGAAAGAATTAAAAATTAATATATATGTTAATTGTAGTGAGCAACAAATTGCACTATACTTTTTTCATACTTTAAACAAATAACCTGAAAATCAAAAAAGAGCTATATATGATCAACATACAAACCAATTTTGGCGATATTTCCATCGAGTTAGATCTCGTTAATACGCCCATAACTTCCGAAAACTTCCTTAACTATACAAGAGACGGATTTTATGATAGAACTATTTTTCATAGAGTTATCAATGGATTTATGATCCAGGGAGGCGGATTACTTCCGAACATGAAGGAAAAGATCACAGAAAAACCTATTATAAATGAAGCAGATAATGGCAGCTCAAACCTTACAGGCACAATAGCTATGGCGCGCACCAGTGATCCGCATTCAGCCACTGCACAATTTTTTATCAACGTTGTCGACAATAAATTTCTTGATTATCGCAATAAAACTGAAGAAGGATGGGGATATTGTGTTTTTGGCAAAGTAGTAAGTGGTATGGATGTTGTCAATAAAATAAAAGCCGTAAAAACCACGCGGAAAAAAGGACATGATGATGTTCCAGTAGAAGACATCATTATCGAAAAAGTCATNNTTGACGCATACAATTTCTAACCTATTGAATTTTATAACAAAAATAAAATTTTATATGCTTTTCTTTACAATTTTTCGATCAAAGTTTATAATATTTCTTTTTTTAATATACATTTAGTATACTTTGTATCATTGAGAAATAATAATAAAAATAATTTTTATAGATACATGCAATGACTTGCGATTTTTATCCTCTCATCTGATAAATACTTTAATAACTATAAATTACAAGAGATAAATATGGCAATGTTACCATCACCAAATGAAACAGAAAATAAAACTCTAGCTGTAATTCCATCAACTGAAATAAGCATGTTAACCTCAAAAGATTTTTATTTTATAGAAGACGCTGAGGATTTAATTAAACATTCACAAAATTCATGTGTAATTGAAACAATGAGTTCTGGTTTTATACAGCCAGATAAAGGAGTCAATGGAGTCGCCGCCGTGGTAAAAGACCGGCGCAGAGAACTACTCATTAACGCACAACCATCTACGCATGATCCTGCGGCTTTACACCCAGCCTCTACCACATTCATCGTTGATTATGTATCGGACCTTGTAGGCCTCCGTCAAAGCCCAGACCTTCCAGCCCTTACTAAGTCCGAGCAAATCAAAAACCTTGATAACACCGCGATTGGACAGTATTCACAAAAATCAGCATTTCTTTTTCCGCTCGAAGTTGTGATGAACTCCCTACTGTTACTTTTTTCAGAAGGGTATATTTTCCCTGAAGGAAATCATAGAGAAAACCTTGTTCCTCTAAATACTGAGGAAGATCTTGTCGAGTCATGCACACCTATATTAGTTAGATATGGAGAAAACAAAAATTTTATATTACTAGGAAATGTAACAACTGTTGCAAAGTTACTGCGTGGAAAGGGAAGCAACTTTGTTAATCACATGGGATTTAGCAATCCCCTTTTATCTGTATTATTTAAAGCTGAGTGTAAAACCGCGGAAATCGCCAAACTACTTATGCAACAAGTTCAATGGGCAGAGAGCAAAATCCAAGATAGTCTATATGGAGATGAGCTTTTAAAATTCGATCACGGACAACCACACTTACAAATGTTGGCGAATTTTATTAGAACCATTTTTAATGGTTTAAATGATGCTGTTATTTTCGAGATGTCACAACAAATAAAAAAGAACGACGCAGATAACGCATACAAACGTCTTCGGGAAATATTTTATATACACCGCCTAATTACTGAATTTTTTGCCTCACTTCTACTAACTCAGGAATCAAATACAAAGGTATTGTGGACAAGTGAAAAACTTACGCAGATGCAATCTGTATTTAAAACGACTTTGGCAGAATTCAGAAATAAATTAGAAATGATAAAGACCACTTCTTTTCCAAAAGGGGAAGATAGGGCGAATATACTGAAATCGGCTGCAAGTCTTATCTTTGGCGCCATTAAATCCTGGCATCATATAATAAATGACGATACAGATGCCAAAACCTCGACGCTGTCACAGATGTTAATTGGCAATGCGCTGCAAAGATTTAAAAAAAACTTTATCACAAACATTCAAAGATTGCGCCTAAAAAATTACTCATCGACTTGCCAATTTATATTTGATGTGTTTACAAATGTTCTCGAGAATTTATGTGAGACAATTGCCTTAAATACGCCGACAGATATAAGTAAAGCCGACGCATGCCAACATTGGATTGATACACTTGCTCATCTTCGGAAATTTCAAAAACTTTCTAACAAAATTTTGCAGCGCATACCAGAATTAGATGAATTTTTCCAGACAAACAACGGCGAACTACCTCAAGAGTGCATAAACGCATTGGATGGTATTTTAAAAATGATGCTTAGCCTCACCGAACTAAAACAAATTCCCGAGAATTATTTGAATGGAGTTGCGCCACCTCTTGTATATTTGATTACTCTCTTGGACATAAATGATGGAGCTGCTTGCAAAAACGCCTGGATATCTGCTGTTGCCTATGGCATTAAAGCAGAAGACAAGGAAAACAGTGATGGTAATAAAAAAGGTGAAAGTGCCCCTTTTTTTACAAAAGCTATTATGCAATTAATTGCACACCTTGAGAATGCAATAGTTAACAATCAGTCTCCCATAGCTATAAATTTAACAATTGCTTTAAAAAATTCATACTTCGTGGCGGGAGAAAATAACTTTAAAAACGTGTGGGATGATAATATGAAAACAGCGCTTTTGAAAACACTATGTCAACACTTAAAAGATCCCGAAAATACAGCAGCTTTTACAGTGTATGAATTAGTAATAACCGATAGTTTATTTTTAAATGGAAAAGATGGTCGTATTCAGAGAGAACTTAAAGAAGCCGTAGAAATCCGCAGACAGGTGAGTAATGCGCAAAAAAATGACATGACGACCAATAGTCAAGATTCATCGTCCATATCAAGTCTTCTTAAATCTTTTACTTTTAAAACCAGCAGACAAAATGATGGAGGTTCAAAACCATCCGGACAAAATCGAACACCATCATCTCCCGGACACCGTTAGTATTTGAGTTTATAATATCTTCTTTATCTTGACTTTAATATAATAACTATAACTATTTTTAGAGAATAATAATATGGCCTATGATGAGATAATAACCCCCACCCAGCCTTCAAGCTTATCCACTACGCAAGCACAGGCGCCAACAGCCACTGCAGATTTCCCTTTTAAAGAGAGTGCGGAAAGCTTAATTGCTAACTCATGTAATGACTACGTAGTAAGAGAAATATGGTCAGCAACAGGTGGCTTTGTAAAACCCGATAAATCTG
>PLMI01000045.1 GCA_003142435.1 Coxiellaceae bacterium
AATATTTTTGCAGGTTTCAAAATACTGAATTCTGCTTAACGGATCGAAATGACATTCTTTTAATGACCGTTTGTAACAAGTTGGGGCAGTTGCAGCCAACTTGTTGGCAGTACGATTGATGGCAAAATCTGCAACATTCCATATGCTATTCATAATGGCAGGTTGATTTGTCACTATCTCTTTTAATTTCCACGTCAAAAGAGGCGGATTGCGATATAGTTGCCAGCCGATATAAGTTAGCGCAGTAAGCGTCGGAACAGCAAATAAATTCGTTATCTTGGGGGTGATGATTATTTTCGTGAAAAGGTTGGCTAGTTGTACTTCCGGCAATGGATCAATCACTGCGAGTTTTACCTTTGTTAATTTGCTGTTTTGTGTTTCTACCGTGGAAATTTCTTGTAATAACTTTTTATATTTAGCTTGTAGTTTTGCCAACAATACTTGAGGAGTAGAAATGGTGCACTTATTTGCATTAACAAAATTAGCCATTTGCTGGATAACGAAGTTAGGATTTACGCGATCAATTAAGGGGTGCAGATATGGAGTCATGCTTGACACAATAGCAGGATTTTTTGGTGCTTCGTTTTGTATTTTTTCTAGCCAATGAGCTGTTAAAAGGACGATGACTATCATCCTCCATATTGGGGTGAAGTGACCTTTTAGTTCCCGCTGAAGGTTTATTTTAAGCAGTTTTATTTTTTGTGCTTGTGTGCCGCAAATATTTGGCAGTGCTTCTCTTGGGTCAAGTAAAATATTTAGAGCAAGCTGCAGTTCCTGGTGGGCAGTTTTCGGGGGTGTGTCATTTATCTCTGGTAGAATTAGTAGCTGTTGATTATAAGAATATACCGCAGGGATTAAGCGTAGAGTTTGAGCTAAATCCTGCTCAGAAGCAAAACGCTCCTTCAGTTGTTTTTTTATTTCTGGTGTTTCGAGATCAAAGTTTTGGGATTGTGCAAGAGACTGTTTTTTTTCTTGAATATTTTTTAATATTAGATCTGTATTTTCTTTGATTTGGCTCAGGGAGTCTTGATAAAATTTAACTAGCTCTTCAGAAATCATGGTTTTATTTTGGGCAGGGAATCTGCTCAAAAATTTATAACATCGGAATAAAGAATCTAGCAGCGTCTTGCAAAAACCTTGCTGAACGTCAGAATGTAAATTTTTTCTGGATTTAAGAAATAAGCTATCTAAACATTTATACGAGGTAGTAACTAATTCATTTATTGCAGTTACATCAGTAAAGGCTTTTTTCGCAACGCTGCTATTTTTAATTTTATAAAACTGATCGTTTACATCTGGAGAAATCAGCATAGGACAATCGTCAATTATGCGAGCAATTGTCCACATGCATGTCATCACGAATTCTTTTTTTGCTACGTTAATATCTAATATAACATGCATGGTATATTTTTCATTGGTGTGTTATGTGATTTTCTATAATTANNAACAATGGTACTATATCTCGCATTTCTGGAGCGGCTGCCTCTAGTGCTTGATCGATTTGTGTCGCTGTGGGGCGATGTTCACGTATGTCCCATGCCTGTCGGATAATGTTAGTAAAGAAAGCAAATCGAGCATTTAAATCACCAGATATATTTGGTCTTCCTTCCGGTTTTTGAATGTAATCAAAGAACATCATTTGCGCGCCTGGGCCACTAACCCCCTGATTCCTTTCCAGGTTATTGAAATATTCATCGTAAGGAACTTCACAAGTGAGCAAAGACCACAATATCAATGCTAAAGAGTAAATATCTGAACATTGGTCAGCCGCTATGCGTTTTTTCTCTACTAATTCCGGAGCAAGGTAAATAGGAGTGCCCATAACTGCGGTTGTAAGATTTTGTTGCACAGTTTCTTCTGGAACAAATCTGGAAGTACCAAAGTCACTAATTTTTGCGTGAGGATCGTCTTTACTGCCATCTAATAAAACATTAGCTGTTTTTAAATCTCTGTGCACAATATTCATCGTTTGATGCAAGTAAGCAATACCGCGTACTATTTCTAATGCCAGGCGTAAGTGGAGCTGCCAATTGATCTCCTGCTTCGTATTTTTAATGTCTTTTAGCCAATTGTCTAAAGTTCCATCACTCATAAATCCCATCACAATACAAATATCAATGTGGTCTGAAGCAATAAAATAGCCTACAAAAGGTACTATATAGGGTTTGTTTTTGCATTTCGATAAAATTTCAATCTCTCTTTCAATGCTTTTCGCACAGTCAAGGTCAGGCGTTAGATTAATAGACTTCACAGCGACAGAGACATCCTCTGCGCCTGGCTTGGGTGTATAAGTGCCTTTCGTTACTACGCCGAAACTACCCCTTCCCAATAATTTTTCTGTTGTTATTGAGGCAGCTTCGATGATATGTTTTTTGTTACTTTCAGTGTTTATAATTGAGATAACGCGGGTTGTCATGCTGTCCATTTGGATTGCCGGTTTCAAAGTAAGTCTATCCGCGGCTTCCTTTCTTTTGGTGACAACGACAGTGCCGATTATAACTCCACCGGCGATGGCTAAACCAACTACGATACCTCCGCTTACAATGCCTACTATTGCTCCTGGTGAAAGGCCGGTGGTATGAGGAATATTATCCTGCGAGCTGCTGCCGTAAGAGTTCGAAGAAGTGTATTGTGGGCCGTAGCCGGTTTCAAAAAGCTGGAAATATAATCCTGAATAGCGTGGCGGATTTGTTGTCAAATTTTGGTAGCTATCGAGCCAATACAAAAGAAGTTTTTGGTTTTTCGTAAGGAGAGAGCTGGCGGAACCTTGAACCTCCCTTGCATCTACAGTTAATGGATAGGGACTTCCAATTTTAGATCCAAATTCATTGTATCTTTGTACATTTGGCGTGGAAGTATAAATGATAAATTTATCATCATTGAAAGCATGGACATGGCTACAAAAATAATTCTGCCAAGGAACATCAATCCTATCAATGCTGATTTTTCCTAATCCTGTTTCACTGGCTATTGTTCCGTAAATTGATCCAGAGCAGCCAACACACATATCAGTACCAATGACTATGAATCCACTATCAGATGTGTGTAATGGTTTCATGTCACTAAAAACCCCATAACATAGTTCTGTTTGTAATGGTATGCCACCTGCAAGTGTTCCATTGGAGTTGAGTACAACACAGGCTGTTGTGCATGCGCCATTGTAATCGATTGAATGATAAAAACATGTACCGAAAGTGTTGGAGGGACCGTTCTCTAGAAGCATCATCTGCGCAGTTGGCCAATATCTGGTACTCGGGGAAGGAGAGAACAAAGTGGTATTTGGGTTACGTGCGTGATGCTGGGAGTTAAAACTTTGAAAAACGAAGTTGTAGTCATAGAAAGTAGCCATGCCGTAACCGCCATCATCCATGAAAGCAAAATAAGGAGGTGGTAAGCATGTTCCCTGTGTAGCGATGAAATCTATTACGTTACTTATTGGCGTAATAGAAGTACCTGCTGCATTTACTTCAAATTCTTGATATGTAGCTGTCGTGTAATTTGTTTGTGGCCATGCAATCATAATGCGATCGGACCCCTTTGTCGCGGCCTTTAGGTTGAGAAAGTCAGAATATGTACTTGAAATGAGTATAGGGGAGGCAGTTAATGGATTACCCGAAGAGTCAATTGTTCTGGCATATATCCCGTTGGAAGTTTTCATTAAGAACATGATATTTCCTGATGGTAATGAAACTGCCTGCTGTTTTGTCACCGGGATATATTTTTCAGAAAGAAGAATTGCATTGCTAATAGGTTGATATAAATTCGATTCTGAAGAAGAAACAGCGATACTGCTGCTTGAGCCTGCTGTTTTAATTACTGCTCCTGGTGAATTCATCGTCGTTACAGAAGGAAGAAAAAAAGGGGCTGTGTTAGCAAATGCTACATCATTGTCGGCAGTTAAAACTACATCAGTGCTTTTTGATCCTTTGATAAGACCAGCACCTGCAAGAAGGCCGGTAATTGTCGACATCACTGCGGGCCCAAAATAAACGCATCCTACAGTAAAAGTGATAAGACCGGCAGTAGTTCCTAAAATTAATTTCCAATTATATCCTCTTGCTTTCGATTCTTCTGTTGGCGAGGGTTGTTCAGGATCAGGAATTGGTGTTCTACGATTAGTAGATGAAAAAAACGGTAAACGCGATTGTAGTATAGACAACATACTTTTCTCCTTAAGTTCCTTTATGTTGATATATCAATTCTATTAATAAATCAAAACTCATTGTTTTTGTAGTTAAAGCAAATGTCTCGTTTTTATGAAGTCTGACTTAGTGATTGTACATATAGATCTTCTGCTTGCACTACTTCCTGCATTTGTGGAGCAGTCTCTAGATCATTTTTCATTTTTTCAGCTGTAGGACGGCGTGTAGGATCTGTATCCCATGCATTTTTAATTATTTCGGTCATGAAACCAAATCTGGAAGCTAAGCTAGATGATATCTTAGGCCTTCCTTCTGCCGTTTGGATGTAACTGCAGAATGCTGCTTTTGTGGCCCAGTAATCAGCTCCTTGTCTCTTTTGTTTTTCATAAAAATCATCATAAGGCCGATCACCAGTTAACAAAGCCCAGAGTATCAATGCTAGAGCATAGATGTCTGAGCGTTTATCCGCTGGTTGTTTTGGTTCTTCAAGATCCGGTTTAAGTAGTTCAGGAGCTAAGTAATCATGAGTGCCCACCGGCTCTTTTGTCAAAGTTCCATCGCTTTCAACAGACCTTGAGGTACCAAAATCGCTGATTTTTGCATGCGGATCTTCTTTGCTGGTTAATAAAATATTAGAAGGTTTTAAGTCTCTATGGATAACATTCATTACTTCGTGTAAGTAATGAATACCACGTATTATTTCTAATGCCATACGTAAGATCAATTGCCCATTGGTTTTTTTACCTTCTTCTTTATTTTCTTTCAACCAACCATCTAAAGGTCCTCCATCCATAAATGGCATTATTATCCAAACCTTAGGATAAGCATCACATTTTCTTTTAAATTCTTGAGAACCGAAAGAAGGTAGTATATACGGGCTGTTGCATGATGTTGAAATATGAATTTCTCTCTGGCTGCTTGTCAAATCAATATCATCTGAGATTTTGTAAAGACACTTTACAGCAACAAAAGCAACGGGACCATCTTGCGGGGTATAAGTGCATTTCCATACTTTACCAAAACTGCCTTCTCCTACTACTTGATGCCAATGTGATAGATCGGATATGTCAAACTTTTTATCTACTGAATTATCACTGCTCTTTGTTTTTGTAACAGCGGCACTCGAAGGAACTACTGCCACGCTGCTCATTTCGATTTCAGGTCTCAAGAAAAGTCTTTCTCTAGCGCCATTTCTTTTGTGTGCAATAATTGCGCAGACAATAACACCGCCGACGACGATGACGAGAACAGCTCCAGCGCCGCCTGCTATACCTATTATCATTGGTAGTGGGCTTGCACCATGAGTAGCGCTATGGGAATCAACGCTCTGCGAACTTGAACGAGTGCTCTCTTGAGAAATAGAGCTCTCGGGGTTGCTGTTATGAGAACTTGAGTGAGTACTTTCTGGAGGAGTAGAACTTTGAGAGCTATCAGTGACGGGTAGGGAGCTTGAGTGAGAATTACTCTGCGAAATAGGGCGCTGAGAGCTATCAATGTGAGAGCTTGAATGAGCACTGTCCTGAGAAATAGAACTTTTCGAACTACCACTCTGAGAGTTTGAATGAGAATTACTCTGAGAGGTAGAGTCCTCGGAGGCACTACTGCCATGGGGGTTTGAATGAGAATCACTCTGCGAAATAGAGTGCTGAGAGCTATCAATGTGAGAGCTTGAATGAGCACTATCTTGAGAAATAGAACTTTGCAAACTATCACTCCGTGAGTTTGAATGAGAGTCACTACTGGAATGAGAGGCAGAGCTCTGAGAAGTACTCCTGCTGTGAGAATCTGAATGAGAACTACTTCGCGAAATAGAACTCAGAGAAGAGCTATCGCTATCACTTTTTTCACTACTAGATTCAATTACTGGACATTTAGTTACGTCAGGAATATAACATTTAGATACTGTAGCGTTTTCATCAGGGGCATCGCATACAACAGGGTTATCGCCGTTGAAAGTACCAGCGTTAGCATTAACATTAAGCCCGCCAGTTGCAAATATGGACCTTTCTGCATTTGGATTGGATCCTATCGCATATGTTGTTGGTTTACCGCTTTCGTAGGTAAGACCCAAATCTTTTAATTTGAGCGTTCTTACTTCAGTAGCAGATACCGGCAACATAATCTCATTAGTCTTTGAATTAATGGCTATTAAACGAGAACCTTCATAAAGACCGGTAATTTTAGTAATGTTAAAACCTGCTGGAGGATTGTCTAATGAGACTGTGTTGTTGGCGAGAGTTAAGCCAGTTTGTGTACCTGGTTGAACAATATAAGCATAACCTCCACAGTTAAAACCTATGGCGATATCTGAAGGAATACGTTGGTTATTTACCAAACCACCAGCCATAGATGGATTAGGGCATCCAGGAATAATTAGGCGAACGCTTTTTTGACCATCTAAAAGACCTGCGGGAAAAGGCTGATAGTGTGCTTTAACAGCACCATCAGAGGTAGCACCTGTACCAGCTACCCAGCTATCCCAGATTCCGCGAAGAGATACATCTATCGATGGAACTGCAGTTATAGAAGTAATATTTTCGCCCGGTAGGTGTGGAATTTGATAACCACCAGCGCTTGCATCGGTAGTATTTCGTCCTAATAAAGTATTAGCGTAAAAAACTGAAATGCAGCCAGTGTTATTGCCACTCACATGTAGTGTAGAAAAAACACAATCAGCATTAGGCGCAACAAGAAAAAGATTATTATTAAGAATAGCTATACCATTACCATCTACACCACCACCAAGTTTTGAATTCGTTCTATTTAAGTCTGTAATCAATCTACAAAAAGGTAGTGCACATTTTGATACATCATAGCCCTCGCTTGGTATTTGATCTGGGTAAAGAACGACAACTTGTTGCACGGAAGGATAACCCATTGCGAGTTGTGGTTTTTGCGATGGATCTACAGCAGGAGTACTAAGTGATCCTGCAGCCATAGAAGCTGGAGGTTGTTTTTGTATTCCATCAACAAGCTTAACTGTAGTTGAATTTGAGTTTAACGGAATAGTTCCAGTATCTTGAGAAGATGGCCATATTATCCCAACACCTTTAGTAGTAGCAACGGCAATAGGATCAGGAACGGTAGAATTTGTTTGATTAGTAGGTAAAGAAACGATAGGCATTACCATAGTTGCATCTTTTGTACTTTCTAATACGTTACCAGGTTGTATATTTCCAACTGTTTTGGCATCAATATCACGAAAAGGACCAACACAAGAAGCTGAAGAGCTATCACTTTTTTCACTACTAGATTCAATTACTGGACATTCAGTTAAATCGGGAACATAACATTTGTCAGTATCGCACACTACCGGACTGCCACTGTTAAAAGTACCAACGTTGGTATTAAATGCCCCTCTTGTAACAAAAACAGAACTTTCTGCGCCTGGATTGTCACCCAGTTTATAATGCGCCACTCCATTCGTATAAGTAACATTAATTTTCGTTAAATCCAACATTTTCACAATATTGTCAGCCTGCGGTATCATAATCATCTGACTTACAGGATCAATAGATACAAGAGTTCCATTAACTCCATCGATTTTTAAAACCATACCAGTAACCGGAGGATTTTCTACTGAAAATGTATTAGTAGGTAGATTTGTTCCATTCCATGCGTTTAATGTAATTACGTAAGCGGCATCTCCACAATTCGCGACTATGCCTGTGTTTGTGCCATTAATTACACCACCTACTATATTAATATTGGAATATTGTGGTGGAAATGATATATGTACATTATTTTTATCATCTAGTGTAAGTGGACCATTTGGAACATAATGCAACCACATCTGGCCGGTCGTAATATTGCGCGCAGTAGTGGCAAAGCCATCAACAGCTCCTCGCTGATCTACTAAAGGAGCAGGAACTCCTGTAAGGCTTATACACTTTTGCCCAGGTAAAGCTGGCATTTGAAGTGTAGCTGCATCATCAGCTTCTACAGTTGCTTTACCCAATATGCTGTGACCTCGCCAAAATAAATAAATGCTAGTTCCATTTTTGCCAACCACGAAAAGATTTTGATTAATGATTTCAACAGATGAAGCAAAATTGGAATCTCCATTTTTTGTATCCACAACTCTTTCACAATAAGGTTGTGTACAATTTGCAGTCATATTGTAACCACCAGGGGGGATAGTGGCTGGATCAATGATGAATACTGTGCGAATATCAGGCGCACCCATCGCTAGCAAAGGTTTTTGTGAGAGATTTATAGTAGGGCTTAGTGCTCCGGCTGCCATTGACATCGGAAAACGACGTCCCGAACCTGAAATAA
>PLMI01000031.1 GCA_003142435.1 Coxiellaceae bacterium
GCCCACGCGGGGCGCGACTGTCATATTGTAACAAAATGAAAATAAATAGAAAATATGGTATTTACCGCTAAAGATATAAAAAAATAGATTTCACAGGAAAACATAATTAATTAAAAAAGGAATTACTACATAACATCAACTAATTAAATGTTCCGCTATCCCCAAAGGATTTAATGAGAACTGGCAATTAGCGCATTACAAAATCAATGTATCATGTAAAACATCCGACACTGATTTAGCACCAACATGTTCAACTTTGCGTCTGCCTTTTTTCCCAAGAAAATAAAACCGTAAACTATCTTTCTCGGGATCAAATACTTTCATCAATTCGTTTTTTAAAACAACAAATTGAGCTGTATCCACATGACATTCGAATACAGAATTTTGAACTCGCATACCATAATCTAAACATATTTTAGCAATTTTACGTAAACGTTTCTTACCGCCCTCTGAAGTAATATTTACATCGTATGTAACCAATATCAACATTATTATTTTACCAAATATGGCGGATAGTATTCTGTATCACCTCGCATATGGCGTGCCAAGAGTAATGCCTGACAATGAGGTAATAATCCAAATGAAATTTTTTCCTGCAAATACGGATGAATTAATTCCTCTTGTTTACGTTCCTGATAAGCCACCAAAAGACTCTTACGAGCTTCATCTGTTAAACGAACTGCACCGCTAGCTTCAATGATGAAATCACGTAATTGCACTTGTTTGCGATTAATTAATGTTAACACAAAACGATCAGCCCATGGTGCGCGAAATTCCTCTACTAAGTCTAATGCAAAACTTGCCCTGCCCGGGCGATCTTTATGCAAAAAACCTACAAAAGGATCAAGACCAACACCATATAATGCAGATATACATTCCTGAGTTATTAATGAATATACAAAGGACAATAAAGCATTAACAGGATCAGTTGGCGGACGCCTAACTCGCCCATTAAATGTAAATGCACTGTCCCTCAACAATTCATTAAATACAGAAAAATAAAAATTTGCGGCATCGCCCTCAACTCCCCTTACCTCCTCGACTGATTTAGAATTACTTACACGGTATAAACTCTTAGCCAAGTGCTCTGATACTTCACGCAACAAAGGATTTTCACCATGATTACGTATTTCGCGCAAAAGCACAGAACGGCAATTTGCAATTTTGGCCGCTATCATTAATCGAGCAATAGATAACGATTTTATTTCATTATCAGCCCAACGATACTGCATTCGCCTCAACAAAACATTCCCGGTTTGTTTCCCCTGAATACGAGCCAAAAATTTCCCGTATTCTGTGTAAAAAGCTAATCCTATGCCCTGCTCCGCACAATACCCCATCAGGAACGGTGAAACGGATACTTGCCCAAAACAAATAATATTGCCAACGGTAAGAGCTGGAAATTGACCAATTTTATCCTCTCCTTGTTTTATTACGATAGTTTCCCGCTCTTTGTGTAAATAGCTTTCTTGACGAGTGATGTAGAGTGTGTTTAATAACTTTTTCATACTGATTAGTGTCTGGTAATTTATTCACTTGTGTTTGTAAATAGCTCTGAAATATATTTAGAGGTATTATCTGTATCAAATGTGTGAGGTTGACACAACTCGGTCAATGAACAAGCACGGCAATGCGATTTATCAAGGATAGGCTTCGGTGTCTTACCGTTTTCCATCAAAATATGCGCGTTTTTTATCACATCTTCTGTAATAGATCGTAATTTATTATCAATAATAACAGGTTCGCGCCGCCGCACTTCCCAATACCAAATAGCGCCTTCTGTTACCTTCGTATCGCGCATTTCCTCGATACAAAAAGCTTGAGCACATACTTGAACTTTATCCCAATCTTCGGTCTTAGGTTTTCCGCGTTTATATTCAACAGGGAAGTAGCGTGTTTCACCATTATTTTTTTCAATCTCGAGTAAATCCATTTTGCCCTGAATTTTATACTGATGTGAAATTAACAACACACTGCGCTCATATCGCAAACTGCCACGCTGTTCTGCCTCACAAGAATCGACGCGCTCATGCAGCAAACGCCCTTCCGCTGTGAAATAATTTTCTTCCCATGCTTGTTCGATGTGAATTAAAGCAAATTGACGTGGGCAGAAGGCAAAGTGTTGGAGAGCAGAAATAGCTATAAAGTTGTCTTCCACTGTTAGAAACCATCAATTTCTTCTGGTATTAAACCATCAAGGTTAATAAGATCATAGCTACCATCTGGATTAACAGTCAAAGAACCATGCACTTTGGCGGAAGAATATTGGCCAGATTTTGAGTTATGCCTCCACCAAATAATTTTTTCGATTTTCATTGATCCCTCGGGACGTGCAGATGAAGCATCTCCTTCAAATAATGTTGGTAAAATAGATTTAATAACTGCAGCATCTTCACCGCTAAAACCCGTACGCTCTGCTAGCTGTGGATTCATGGCGCCATAAGTAACATAAATAGCTTTATCAACGCGATGTTTCATGCCCATGGTATCCGAACCCTTTTTACTACCATCACCTTCACTATTAACGCTTTTTGTGATTTGCGTACTAACTATACTAACAGGCTCAACACTAAAAGCAGATTGAATTGTTACGGGACCACGAACAGCTAATGACACTCCATCAGAATCCTCACTTTTACCAAATGCAAACACTTGCCCAAAAGCCCTAACATCAAACCATTTTTCACAAGCAAATTTTGCCGCTTCATCTTTACTTGTTTTCTTGGGATTGAAAGTATCTTTTCCTAAAACCTCTTCAGCCCTATTTTTCAGGCTTGTCATACCGTCCATTTTCCTTTCATCTGACTGCACAAAAATATTATGTTTGGCATCTTGCAATCGATCTCGGATCTTCCTCTTTAAGCAAACATCGCTGACCTCCCCAATATTCTCATAATTAGTTCTCGGACGGTTTCCGTTTAATGGATCACCATTAGGATTCGCGTTTTTGACGCTAAAAATAACTGCAAAATCGATTTTATTTGTTAAACTCATATCAAACCTCCTCTTGGTTAATTTCACTATTTGCTACTGAATCTGATTTTATGGCTACTTTATCTGCTTTAGATTTTGTGTCATAATCTTTTTGACAATAGTACCCAAGCAAATATTCTCCAGTTAAACATTTGTCATCCAAAAATGATTCTTGATCGAATAAGGCGCATATTTGTTGAATCTCTTTTTCCCAATATTGCAATAAACCTGCATTCTTTGAAACTCTTAAACGATCTCTATAAGGTCTTAAACTTTCATCTATATTTTTCCACGTGGTAAACGGTCGCGATGAAAACCTTTGCATCAATCGTTCAGCATTGGTGATTCTATTTTCACTCGCATTTTTTAATGCATATTCTTCAATATTTTCTGCAACAGCTAAAAGTCTGCCATATAAATAATCTCTACTGTTACGTTTTCTATCTAAACTCATTTGGTAATTCCTCCGTTCATTAATATTTGGATTTCTACTTGAATGATAACCCTTGTACAAAGCACACGCGATATTTATATCTCTGCGCCAACGCCATTTTTCCTTTTCATAAGCATTTGGGTTACTTGCTCTTTGGACACATGCATTAACCAAATCTTTAGGAAAAGGTGTTCTATCTATGATACAGGGAAGCAACCTTTCCACAGTCTTTTTTTTCAAACTATCTGTTACATCTTTACCATAAGCAGCTTCTGCAATAACTTTTGGAGCAGGAGAACCTATTGCGGAAATATGTTTATATTTTGTTTTTTTTCCTTCAGTTTTGGTAATTTTTTTATTGTATATTTGAACCCAAGCAAATTCTGTATGCCATGATTCAAGACGCTCAAAAAACTCCTTTGCATTTGATTCTCGGTAATAAGTGATACTCATGCGCCCTGGCGTAGCTGAATCAAGCCCCATAACGATAATTTTTTCAATATCGTCTAATTGGGCACGATATCCTGCTATTTTTTTCTTGAGTCTTTCAGCAAACTGTTGTCCCAAATTACTACCATAATCAATTGCAGTACTTTCTTCTTTATCAACCTCCACAATCTCATCAAGCTCATCTATACCATTAAACCACTCAGATGATTGTAATGGCGAGGGAATGCTTACACCAGAAACCGCCCACGCAACAACAACTTGATTAGCGTTGCGATAACCTTGACGTGAAATTAACCAACGCAAAGCACTATGTGCTTTCTGAGTAACAGAAAAACTCATCCCACAAGCTTGTGCATCATTAATAAATCTACCGCGGTATGTATATCCATTTTTATCATTGGAAGAAATAAGCTTTGCTTTATCACCTGTATTGCATAGCTTAGCTGGATGATTTGTTGCCAGTAGTACTCTTTCTCCGCTTACGAAACATAATCCCTCTACCCCGCCAGAAGATGCATCAAACAATATCCAGCTTTCTTGCAATCCAGTGTCCTCCCATGTATTTGAACTTGACTGCATATCTCTGTCAACTTCCACTGTCCAACAGACCAAAGCATCTCCTTGCTCTATCTTTCCTTTGCTCTTTGGTAAAATTTTAAATATCGATGGCGTCGACTCCCCCTCTACAACCTCACGATTCCACTCACTAAGTAACTTATTGTTTTCATCAATAAAAATAATTTTTGCTCGTATTAAATCTTCGATTACGCATCCCTTCTTTATGTACTTATAAACGGCTCTAATTTTGGGATGAGAATGTGAAGACTCGCACCATCTAAACAATTGCGCCTCATAACTATCAAAATAAGATTTTTTTGCTCCTCCAAACTGTATATAATCTTTTGCTACATATTGCAATTTGTCTGCTAAGGGATGTGGTGCATCACCACTAGTTCTACCTGCCGACTGCTCAGTTGCTGGTAACATAATTTTCTCTTTAAGCAATACTTTTGCACGTCTAAAATTACCTTCTCCATCAATAACAATATTAATATGGGCATTCTGCAGCGTGTGACTTACAGGCACCAATTTATCGCCATCCGGTAAATTAAGTTTCAATGCATTCTCATAAGTCTCATACAATTTTGCCACCCAGCTCATAAAAGCTCTTCCTCTCGATTAACGGACAATAAATTTTTATCTTCGGTAAAATTTTTGGCGGTCATGCCCCTAATAAATCTTCGTGTGGTACAGTTATTAGGTCTCGGAAATTCGAGTATTCCTTTTTTCATAATAGCATTCCAAAAATTACTTCTAAATTCATTAACTCCTATTTCATCAGGATAATCAAAGCTATGAAACATCAAACCAAAACTTAATTCATCAATTTCATCATAAGCACCTTTTCCATCACCAAACACACAAGGCTCTACGTAGCCTTGACAGTCACGAGTTCCTAAAAATATATCCAGTCGTCCGCCTTTTTCTAAAACACGATTCAATATATTAAAATGTTTCCCCGAGATGCGATCATTTGCAAGTTCCGACCGATGTCCATTCCATTCAAAATGTGCCTCAACTTGATATTCAACATCCCGTAAAAACGTATATATGGCCAAATCATTTCCACCATTAAATTTCAAAGGTTTTGTTCCCTTAGTTTGTGTTCGCAATGGTTTAATTACACGCAATCTATCAATATACCAAATGATTGTAGGCTTCCAATAAATTGATTTCAATACTCCCTTGATTGCTTCATAAGTAGGAACGTGATAACTGCATTTTTCACCGCCAAGCTTTGTAATGGGATCGGTAAACAAAGCATATTTTCCCCATAATTTAAAACTAACACTATTTTTCATCATTTTAACCCCTTAGCAAATGTTACAGCTCATAAATACCACTGGCTCTGTTGACAAACCAAAATCCTCACTATAATAACGCTCATCTAAATAATAAATTCCCTCGTTTTGTATTTCATAAATTGCCTTTTCTTCTTTAAGCTTTTGCCATACATTTGGAAAAATATTTACACTATAACGTTGTGTCTTTTTTAACAATTCGTAATATCTTTTAGAATTATATTCCTTTGCAACCCTGCATAATTCAGCAATTAAATTTTCACCTTCACCATATGGAACAATCACTGCTTGCGTGGGCGCGTCAATTGCCTCAAATAATTTCCCTGCTGTCATAAAAGATTGTTGTAATAATGGTACTTTACCCTCACAATTTCCTATCAAGCTATTTTGCGAATTTGTTGATAGCAAATCAAATAATGACGTACTATATCCAATTTTATCCTTTGGTAATAAATAACTCATTTCTTTAGCCCGCTCAAAAAAATAATATCGAAAATATTGCTTAATTTTTTCCGGACTAAGCAAACTCCCTGATTGCTGCTCTTGAAAAATGCGTGCTGTCACATCCTTCCCAACTTTGATGTCTGGCAGAGAATCTATTTTTTCATCTTCTGGATTAACGACATATACAACACCATTAATCAAATTACCAAACTCATCTTTCAGCTCTCCATTACGATTACAACGCCCCGCTGCTTGAGCAATTGAATCCAATCCAGCTAAAAAGCGAATAACAACAGCAAAGTCAATATCAACACCAGCTTCAATTAATTGTGTGCTAATACACAATACTGGCAATCTTTCATTTAATCTTTTTTTGATTTTATCAAATAATTTTTTGCGATGCGCTGGACATTGGTTAGTACTCAAATGAAATATCTCTTCGGCAGTAATTTTTTGTTCTTTGCAGTATTGATATAATTTTTGTGCCCAATTTTTAGTATTTACGATAACTAAGCAGCTTTTTTTTGCATTAAATTCACTCAAAATAAGATCGCAAATTTCCTGTGTTTTCCACCCACCAGATTTAAAGTTACACTTATCTACAATATCAACACGCTGTAAATCTTTAAATGATTGATCAACATTTGCAATTAAAGTATTGTTTTCCGGGATATCTAACTGCCCATATTCCGATAATCTAAGCTCATTTAACAGTGGCTGAGTTGCTGTACAAAGCACTGCGGTAGTTTTGGCATGATTAACCAAAAAATTTAATGAATTACAAAACAGATGAACGCACTTTATAGGCAATGTTTGTATTTCATCAAAAATAAGTACACTATTTGCCAATTGATGTAACCGCCTAACACCACGAGTACCACTGCCAAATAAAACTTCTAAAAACTGCACCATAGTCGTTACAATAATTGGTGAATTCCAATTTTCGGCAGCTAGTTTGCTATGCCATGTTTGCACTTCAGGCTCCAAATTTGAATGATGCTCTAATACCCAT
>PLMI01000067.1 GCA_003142435.1 Coxiellaceae bacterium
ACATAAAAAACTTACAAAAATTGAGGTGACAGCAAGGAAATGAGCAGAAACATCATCGAACTCAAAGGTGTTTCCAAAAGTTTTGGCGACAACACAGTTGCTTTATGTGAAACTTATTTAGAAATCAACGACCGCGAATTTATTACTTTGCTGGGTCCCTCAGGATGCGGCAAAACTACCCTGCTTCGCATCATTTCCGGATTAACCAAGCCAGACACCGGCCGTATTTATATTTACGGCAAAGACGTCACAGACCTTCCCCCTGAAAAACGCCACATCAATATGGTGTTTCAAAGTTACGCACTTTTTCCGCACATGACAGTGTTTGATAACGTAGCATTTGGCCTGCGCTGCANNCGGCGGCCAACAACAGCGCGTCGCAGTAGCTCGTGCTGTGGTTAATGAACCCTTGGTTTTACTTCTTGACGAACCGCTAAGCGCTCTTGACTATAACTTGCGTAAAAATATGCAACTTGAGTTAAAGCAATTACAGCGCCGCCTGGGCATAACTTTTATTTTCGTAACTCATGACCAGGAGGAAGCGCTTTCCATGTCAGATCGCGTTGCTGTGATGAGTGATGGTCGTATTGCGCAGCTTGGCACACCAAAAGACGTATACGAAGAACCGCAAACCTTATATGTTGCAGAATTCATCGGCGAAACAAATATCTTCGCTACCGAAATTCTCGAAGTCCATGACAAAAAAGCAATCATCGAAGTTGAAGGCAAAAAATTTGAGCTCAACAATAAACGCAACCTGGCAAAAGGGCAAAAAGTTCACGTTATCATAAGGCCTGAAGATGTAAAAGTTTGGGGGCAAACAGAAATCGAGCCCACAGAAAACATGCTTGCATCAACTGTTGAGCAAGTAATTTACAAAGGATCAACTGTCGATTTGATCGTTCGCCTGCCAAGCGGCAAGCGCATTTTGGCTACAGAGTTTTTCGACGAAGACGATGAAAACCTTGATTATCATATAACCGAAAAAGTTTGGGTCTACTGGATGCCTGGCTGGGAAGTAATTTTGCCTTACGAGAACGGGAATAAATAAAAAAATGCAGAACTTGTTTAAAAAGATTTCCATTTGGTCTATTTGGTTATGGTTTGCTATTTTTGCCATAGTGCCAATAGCAATTATGATCGTTACCAGCGTTTTGACATCCGATCAAAACACTTTAGTTGCCTTTCGCTTCACTTTAAGCAATTACGCACAAATTTTAAACAATGCTTATCTGAAAATATTTCTGCAATCAATTTACCTTGCGGGAAGCTGCACTATTATTTGTTTGATTTTAAGTTATCCGTTTGCTTTTATCATTGCACGAAGCAACAGCCGTTACAAATCACTTTTACTTTTATTGGTTATCATTCCCTTTTGGACCAGTTCACTAATACGCACTTACGCCATCATGGCCATTTTAAAAGCAAAAGGAATTATCAATACAATGTTATTGGCTCTAGGCATCATCCATCAACCACTGCAAATGCTCTATAGTTACAGCGCCATTTTAATTGGCACTGTTTACGATTTTCTGCCATTCATGATTTTGCCGTTATACGCCNNCACGCCAATATGGAAAAATTAAACCCCGAATATTTAGAGGCCGCTTACGATTTAGGAGCCAGCAAATTTAGAACCTTTATAAAAATAATCATCCCATTGACAATGCCAGGCATCATTGCGGGATCAGTTTTAGTTTTTTTGCCCGCAATGACAATGTTTTACATTCCTGTTCTTTTGGGAGGATCTAAAAACTTGCTTTTAGGCAATTTAATTGAACATCAATTTTTAACGGCAAACAATTGGCCGGCGGGCTCTGCAATTAGCGTATTTTTAACTTTGATTATGTGCCTTTTCGTTTTAATTTATTGGCGCAGTTCAAAATCTAAAAACGGGGTTTTAAAAAATGAATAGGGCGATAAGGCAAATTTATCCCATTTTTATTTATTTGTTTTTCTATTTGCCAATTGTTGTAGTCATCGCGCTCTCATTCAATCAGGCAGAACGGTCTTTGGTTTGGAAAGGATTTGGTTTTAATTGGTACATAGAATTATTTCATGACACAGATCTTTTGCTAGTCGCTTTGCACTCATTAATCATAGGCATTTTAGCCGCAACTTTTGCCACGCTTATTGGAACGATTGCTTCTGTTAGTTTATTTCGCTATCGTTTTTTCGGTAAAAAACTATTAAACGGCTTGATCTTTGCGTTAATTTTACTGCCTGAAATTGTCATGGGCATTTCCCTGCTTTTACTTTACACCATTTTGCATATTCCCTTAGGATTTTGGACTTTGCTTTTGGCGCACATCACTTTATGCGTTCCTTTTGTTACCATTACAATATACAGCCGCATTGTGACATTAAACGCAGATATCTTCGACGCCGCTAAGGATTTAGGCGCCACAGACTTTTCAGTATTTATAAAAATAATTGTTCCTCTGCTCTTCCCGGCTATTTTGGCCGGTTGGCTTTTGAGTTTCACTCTTTCGCTTGATGACGTAATTACCAGTTATTTTGTAACAGGACCGAACTATGAAATTTTACCGCTTCGTATTTACTCAATGGTAAAACTCGGCATAAAACCGGAGATAAATGCTTTGTGCACTATTTTGCTTGGAGTGACTTTGATTTTAATTACGGCCGCTCAACTTGCCCTCAGGAAAAAACAATGAGATTTTATTATTCTTTGTTAGTCATGGTACTTATCTGTATTTCTACATTATCTTTTGCAGCAGATAATTCTGTAAACGTTTATACCTGGTCTGGTTACATTCCAAATGAGGTTATTCAAAAGTTTACTAAGGAAACTGGCATTCAGGTAAACATATCAGAATATGACTCCAATGAAACGATGTACGCCAAATTAAAAGCGTCTTCTGCGGGGTACGATGTCATTATACCTTCTAGTTATTTTGTTGAACGCATGATGCGGCAAAACATGTTGCATAAATTAGATAAATCACAAATACCCAATTTTAAAAATTTAAAACATACTCTCTTAAACGAACCGTACGATCCCAATAATGATTACAGCATTCCATATCTCTGGGGAACTACCGGAATTGTGGTAAACAGCAAATATTTCAAAAAGGGAGAAATCACTTCCTGGAAAGATTTGTGGAACCCAAAATATAAAAATCAATTGATGATGTTAAACGACGTGAGAGATGTGTTTGCTATGGCACTTTTGGCTTTAGGTTATTCTGTTAATGACAGCGATCCAAAACATATTGAACGGGCTTATTTAAAGCTAAAAGAATTACTGCCGAATATTAAAATTTTTAATTCTGACGCTGAGCAAACCATTTACATTGATGAAGATGCAATACTTGGCATGGGTTACAACGGTGATATTCACTTGACGCAAAAAGAAAATCCTGATGTTCAATTCATTTATCCAAAAGAAGGGTTTACTATCTGGATTGATTGTCTGGCGGTTGTTAAAAATGCGCCTCATCTTGCAAACACATATAAGTTTATTAATTTCTTGCTGCGTCCTGACGTTGCTAAAATAACCAGTGAAGAAACCGGCTATGCCACACCAAATGAAGCGGCAATAAAATTAATGCCTAAAGAATACCGCGGCGATAAAACCATAAATCCAGACGCACTAACTTTAAAACGCGGCCGAATACAAAGTGATACAACGGACGTTCTACCAATTTACGCAAAATATTGGGAGCTTTTAAAAATTGGTGAATAATAGTTGATTAATGCAGGAAATTGCTTCATCAACTATTTTTTAACCTTGTTTTAGTTCCAAACTTTATTTATGTTATAATGTGCAAAAATTTTGAGGCATGTTATGTTTGACTTACTGCGAGTAAAAATTAAACTGTCAATATTTCCAACAGGTAAATTTATCCACCGCTATCCTTCCTATAGCCCAGATTTTACTACTTTACGCGAAGACCCTATCAATAAAAAAAAATATGCTTTCTTGAAAGAATTCCTATGCAACCATTTTCCAGAAAATTTTACATTTGACGATAGTAAATTACACATAGTTGTTTCTGCTGTGTACCCTCCGTCACTGAGCGTTCAATATGTCATGGAAAGAGATGGAGCAGCAATCTTAAATAAACTGCAAGGACAGCGTCTAAGTAAATGGGATAATCATGTAGCTATATTTGCCCCTGTAAAATGGAATGTTAATGATTCTTCAGTAGAGAATTTCGAACCAGCAATATCTCTGCATCAAGGGCCAGAAGTAAGATTTTGCGAATTAAGAAAAAAATTTTTCTCAGAACAAAAATCGCAACCTCGAGCAGTTGCACATCAATTTAGTGATTTACTTCAAAATAGTTTTATTGTCGGTAACAACCATCAAGAGATAGATCACTTTCAATTCCTTATCACAAATATGCAGCTATTTAAAGATAATGGATTTGATACGCTTTTTGTAGAATTTTTACCTTATGAAATACAGGTAATGTTAGATAATTATTTTCGCAGTGCATCATCAGATATGTTACCATGCCTAGAATCTTATATACATAACCGTTGGCCACCACAGCCGCGTCTTATTGATAGTTACCATTGTGCTGATAACTTTGTTCAATTAATTAAAACTGCTAAAAGCTGTGGGATTAGAGTTGTTGGATTAGAAAACAGGTGCACAATCGAGCATGACCGAAGTGATAAAGGAGTAAAAAGACAACCAACAAGGTCAGATGATATAAGCTACTCTGCTTACCAAATTATACAGAAGGAAGTTAATGAAGGACGCTGTAAAAAATGGATTGCGCATGTAGGTACTGCGCATGTTGATACCTTTGAGGGGATACCTGGTATAAGTCAATTAACTGGTGCTAATGCTTTATACATACTGGATGACACGGCTACAGCAATTCCTAAATGCGCAGTTAATACTAACTTTACCTATGATGGTTATAAATTTGCGCCTCAGTTTTTATTAAGAGCCAAACCCGGGACAGATTTGAATATGAGTGTTTTATGTCCTAAAATTAATCAACCTAAAAATGGCAATCCCGAAGAAGAAGAATCACTATGTAGCATTATGTAAATAAACAACAAAACCATATTCCGAAGAGTTTTTTTGCGGAAAAACGCTCAAAAGATTACGGTTCAATGACAGTACTTGAACTTGAACGCTTATGTTTTTTTCTACGTTTTTCCTATCTTATCTTGATTTTTTCAGCATTTGCCGGCAGTAGACTAAGTTTCAGCAACCGCTTGTCCGTAGTTCTCTCATGACTGACTATTGATAAATATAGAATTTCGTAACCATTTTTTATCCGGATAATAAGCAACTAAAAGACTGCCGTCTTTGATAGTGCTGATAACGGAATTGGAAATTTTTGGATCAAGAGCAGGACATCCCCAGCTTCTGCCGATCGCCCCCCGAATTCTTGCCAGTTCTTCACTCACATACTGAGCTCCATGCATAACTATATGACGGGTCTCTGCTTTGCCATTAAATCCAGGTTCCAATCCTTTCATTTTTAGCGTGTATCCATTATGCCCACTATAAGTATCTTCCATTAAAAACACTCCAAGACTTGATTGCTGGCTGCCATCATCATCCGAAAATTTTGTCGAATAAACTTCGCCGCTGTATTTTCCATGCGCAACTAAGGTATTAAATAAAAGCTTTCGCTTTTCGACATCTAAAACCCACATTCTTTTATAGTTTGAAGGCAATGAATAATCGATTATGGTTAAAATAGGTTTATTTAAACTTACGCCTCTTTTTTGCGCTTCATAATACGCCTTAAGAGACAAACGTAACACACTTGGATTTAAATCACGCGCCTTATTTGATAAAGTAGAAACTTCATTATCTAGCGAATAATACTTTGAACTTGTAGAAGTAGATCCCGATCCTGAAAGAAAATTAAAAAATCCGGCGACTGCAATCTCACAATAAATTAGCGAATTAAAACTCAACAGCAGTGCGAAAACTATTATCCGTTTATTCATGCGTCTATACCCTCCCAAAAGTTTATTATTCTTAAGTACGTTTTATTATTATTTTAATTTGAAAAAAACTAACTATCGCCTACTTCCTGCAAAAAAGCCTAATATATTAAGTAGGCTAATAAACACATTAAATAAAGCTATATAAATTGAAATGGTCGCAAAAATGTAATTGTCGATGCCTCTATTTACAATCAAGCTGGTGTAAAACAAAATCAGACCGGAAGAAATTAAAATGAATAAGCCTGAAATTAAAATAGACAACACAGGCAGATTGAAAAATAAGCTGCAAAGTGAAGCAATAAAGGCAACCATAATTCCAGCAAAAAGCATTCCGCCTAAATAATTGAAATTCTTGCGCGTAATCAAAACGTAAAGAGAAAGAGATAAAAATATTAAGGCAGTACCGCCAAGAGATGTGATAATCAAAGCCGCTCCGTTAGTATATGCCGCCAAATAGAAGTTTAAAATTGGAGCAAGCGTGTAACCCATAAAACCAGTAAAAGCAAAAACAGCAACTAATCCCCATTTGCTATTCTGTAATGCACGGGTTAAAAAACTTAAGCCAAACATGCCAAGCAAAAGAACAATGATTGATGGCGGCGCAACGTTCGCCAACATTGCAAAATGAGCAATAGCTGCACTAAACAGCAGTGTCAAGCTTAGTAAAAAATAAGTGTTACGCAGTACGGTATTTACTTCAATCAACTTTTCTCTTCTACTGACTACTGTGTAATCAGTTAAATCTTGAACGCGAGAGACTCTCATGTTGTTTTTTTCTCCAATTTGCAATATTATTTAGACTTGAAAAGATCATAACACATGATTGAGTTTTAGCAACGATTTTTGCATAAAAAAATAGCGTGTTTTTTGTAACATATTGATTTTACTGAAGTTTTTTATTACATGTTTTAATGAAAATTTAAGGTTCAGGGGCTGAATTATTCAACAAAGTCAGTAAAAATAGCAATATTTTTTACATTTTATAGCATAAATATAAGCAAAATTTGGAGAGGTGGCTGAGCGGCCGAAAGCGGCGGTCTTGAAAACCGTTGGGCTCGAAAGGGCCTCGGGGGTTCGAATCCCTC
>PLMI01000034.1 GCA_003142435.1 Coxiellaceae bacterium
TATTTTGCCCCAACATTTTTATTCACTTTAAAGCAGAAAATACAAATGAAAAAAAATTTAAAAAAAATTCAATTTAAGATTTTAGATCAACGAATTGGCAATGAATTTTCATTGCCGAAATATGCAACAGCTGGTTCTGCAGGACTTGATTTGTACGCCTGCCTAAAGGAGCCAACTGTCATTGCGCCTCGCGAGACCATTTTAATTCCAACCGGTGTTGCAATTCACATTGAGGACCCATCGATGGCAGCTATCGTGCTTCCCCGATCCGGCCTTGGACATAAACACGGCATAGTCTTGGGAAATTTAGTGGGTTTAATCGATTCTGATTATCAGGGCGAGATTATGGTTTCCTGCTGGAATCGGAGCGATAAATCTTTTACAATTTCAGTAGGTGAGCGAATTGCACAGCTTATAATTGTTCCTGTTGTGCATGCTGAATTTCAACTGGTGACAGATTTTACTAAAACTTCACGCGGCGATGGTGGTTTTGGTTCTACAGGGAGAACTTAATATATGATGGCCTCAAGTTATAAATTAGCACAGGACATACCTAAAAATATTTTTCGTGCGTACGATATTCGCGGAATAGTTGGCGAAACTTTTACACCCGATAATATTTATACAATCGGATTAGCAATTGGCAGTGAAGCAATTAAACGCGGTGAGCGGACTATAATAATTGGGCGGGATGGAAGGTTGTCAGGGCCGGAATTATTAAAAGCTTTAAGTGCGGGCATTTTATCAAGTGGTTGCAATGTCATTAACATCGGTGAAGTTACTACGCCAATTTTGTATTACGCAACTAATGTTTTGGACACAACTTCTGGTGTTATGCTAACGGGTAGTCACAATCCACCAAATTACAATGGAATCAAGGTGGTTTTGCAGGGCGAGGCACTTTATGAAATGGGTATTTACAATTTGCATGACAAAATTGTCAAAAAGGATTTTGTTTGTGGGGAAGGAAAAGAAGAGTTCAAGGAAATTATCGATCAATACCTCGCGCGAATTGTGGGCGATGTTAAGCTTTCCAAAAAACTTAAAATTGTAATTGACTGCGGTAATGGCGTTGGCGGTAAAGTTGCGCCGAAGTTGTTTAAGGCATTAGGGTGTGACGTTATCGAATTGTTTTGTGAAGTAGATGGTAATTTCCCCAATCACCATCCTGATCCATCAGAGGAAAAAAACTTAGAAGACTTGGTGCAATCGGTTTTAGCTAATAAAGCAGACGCGGGGCTTGCCTTTGATGGAGATGCCGATCGTGTTGGCGTTGTAACTAATGAGGGCAAAATTATTTCTTCAGACCGGTTATTGATGTTTTTTGCCATAGATTTATTGTCCCGCAAACCGAATGCCACCATTGTCTTTGATGTAAAATGTACGCGCCATTTAGCAGATCAAATAACGCGCCACGAGGGGCAGCCTTTGATGATGCGAACAGGACATTCATACATAAAAGCAAAAATGAAAGAAATAAAGGCTTTGCTTGCTGGCGAATTTAGCGGCCACACTTTTATCAAAGAACGCTGGTATGGATTTGATGACGGCATTTACACTGGCGCAAGGCTATTGGAGCTGTTGGCAAAAAGCGAACAATCTTTAGATCAGCTTTTCGCTGTTTTGCCTGAATCTTTGCATACTCCGGAATTGAAAATACCAATGGCAGATGATTTAAAATTTGCTTTTATGGAAAAGCTGCAAAACCGGGCGCACTTTCCTGACGCAAAAGTTACGACTATTGACGGTATTAGAGCGGATTTTGCTGATGGATTTGGTTTGATTAGGCCTTCAAATACTACTCCATATCTGATTTTGCGTTTTGAAGGAGATACTAAAGAAGCCTTGGATAAAATTAAAAGGGTGTTTAAATCTCAATTGCAACTATTAAATCCTAATCTGAAACTTCCTTATTAGTAGAAAAAAAGAAGGCAGTCTTAATAGCATTTTTATTATAACAAGCAAATTTATTATTATTTTTATTAGTGTTTATTATTGTTATTGTCTTGCTTGTTATTCTTTATTTTGTTTTAGCTATTTTATTATTAATACTATTAAGAACTAGCCTTGCTATAATATTAGTACCTCAGAATTAAATGAAACTTAACTGGTTTTGTTATGCATGAATCATTTCTGATTAAAGGTGCTTTTTTAAGATGTTCTCTATAAGTGTCTGATTTTGAAGAATAAAAATACGGGAAAAATTAAGAAAATCTTATGAAGAAAATTAATTATTGTGGTTTGGTTGATAAACAATTGTTAGGCGAACGTTTAGAGCTTTATGGCTGGGTAAATAAGGTTAGAAACCATGGCAAAATGATTTTTATCGATTTGCGGGATCGGGAAGGCGTGTTACAGGTTTTTATCGATGACGCGAATAAAGAAGTGTTCAATTTAGCTGCAGAATTGCACAATGAATACGTGATCAAGGTTTCAGGAATAATTCGCGCACGACCAGAAGGTTTAATCAACAAAAACATGCGCACTGGCGAAGTTGAAATGTTCGCTTCTTCACTTGAAATTATAAACCATTGCGCTGTGTTGCCTTTTGCGATTGACATAGAAACCCAAGAAGCAAGCGATGAGTTGCGTTACCGTTACCGCTATTTGGATTTAAGAAGGCCTCATATGATGCGTGCCGTGATTACTCGTTCGCAGGCAGCTAAAATTGTGAGAGATAACTTAACTAAGCAAGGGTTTGTTGATGTAGAAACGCCTCTTTTAACAAAAAGCACGCCGGAAGGAGCGCGTGATTATTTAGTCCCCAGCAGAAATTTTCCTGGAAAATTCTATGCATTGCCGCAATCTCCGCAGATTTTCAAACAATTGCTTATGGCGTCCGGCGTTGATCGTTACTATCAAATANNTTCGCGACGAAGATTTGCGCGCTGATCGTCAGCCAGAGTTCACACAAATTGATATCGAAATGTCATTCGTGGATGAAAAAAATATTCAAGACGCGACTGAAGATATGTTGTGCGAATTATTTTCAGGCATTTTAGGCGTTAATTTTCCGACTCCTTTTCCCAGAATAACGTACCAGGACGCAATGCGAAAATATGGTTCAGATAAACCC
>PLMI01000059.1 GCA_003142435.1 Coxiellaceae bacterium
TTTTGACTGTACGTTTTTTCATAATGTGTCCTCCATGTATCTATATATTCCGAAATAATCAAACGCCCTTAAGACGACATTTTCGGAATAACCAGTGTAGGACAGAAACAATGCGCGTGCCAAAACAGATCTGCGATTTCTAGAAAATTTAGCCAAAAAAACAAATGTTATTACTTTTTAGGTGCGGTTCTTAAGAAAAATTTCTCTGCTTCGATAAGAAAAAATACTGCAACAGAGAAGACAATTATCCACATCCATTCATTTAAGCCAACAGAAGTAGTCTTAAAGAAACGCTGCATAAGCGGCAAATATGTGAAAGCAAGCTGCAGCAATATCACAGATCCTATCGCTATTAAAACGGGCCTGCTGCCAAAAAATGATTGTCTGTCAAAAACAAAACCATAAAGTTTGCGGCAATTAAAAAGATAAGCGATTTCACCAAAGACGATCATATTAACTGCTGTAGTTTGCATACCCTGCAAATTGGCTCCTAAATTTCTTGCTATAACAAACATTGCAAATCCAGCCAGAACCAAAAGAATAGAAACTAAAAAAACGCGCCAAACAAGAAAAACAGATAAAATAGAATCGCTTGCTTTACGCGGAGGAAATTTCATTACGTCTGGATCCTTAGGCTCAAAGGCTATAGCCAATGAAAGTGTAACTGATGTTATGGTATTCACCCATAAAATTTGCGCCGGTGTTATTGGTGACTGCCAGCCTAACAATATTGCTATTACCACAATAAAAGCTTGAGCAAAACTGGTTGGCAAAATATACATGATGGTTTTTTTCAAATTTTCGTAAATTGTCCGCCCTTCTTCAACAGCGTGAACGATCGTCGCAAAATCATCATCCGTCAATACCATATCAGCCGCTTCTATTGCAATTTCCGTGCCTTTTTCTCCCATAGCAATGCCAATATCAGCCTGGCGCAATGCAGGAGCATCGTTGACACCATCTCCAGTCATCGCTACAACTGCATGATATTTGCGAAACGCTTTCACGAGCCGCAGTTTATGTTGCGGAGACGTGCGCGCATAAACGTCAACATCAAAAACCTCTTTTCGGAGCTCTCTGTCACTTAAAGCATCAATTTCTGCTCCTGTTAAAACTTTATCATTAGTTCCAATCCCAATGCTTTTAGCAATCGCCCTAGCAGTTGCAGCATGATCTCCTGTTATCATTTTGACGCGAATCCCTGCATCCTGGCACTCTAAAACTGCGCCGGCTGCTTCTTCTCTCGGCATGTCAAATAAACCGCATATTGCTATCAAAACCAGATCAGTTTCAATATCCTTAAACTGCAAAACTTTGTGTCCCGCAACAACTTTTTTATAAGCTATTGCCATTACTCTTTCGCCGCTTTGGGCAAGCCGATTAACTTCAAAAGCCCAATAATCCTTACGCAAGGCTCTAACTTTGCCATTAGATTGCTCACGTGTACACATTTCCAAAATGCGTTCCGGCGCACCCTTGACATAGATAAATCCGTTTCCTTCATGATCGTGATTTAACGTCGCCATTAACTTATGCTCAGATTCATAAGGAATTAAATCAGTTCTGGGACAAGCTTCATTTGCAAAGTGAATGTCAATTTTGGCATGCTGGCCTAACATCAAAAAAGCGATATCTACCGGATCTCCATGAAAATTGACTTTACCATTTTCAATTTGCGTCATTTCTGCATCATTGCAATAAATTGCAGCATTGATAGCCAGCTCAAGGTCCTTGTGTTCATTTAATTTAATTTGTGGAAGATCCAAAACGTGATAACGGTCTTTCCCTGTAACTAAACTTTTTACTGATAACTCATTTTTAGTTAAAGTGCCCGTTTTATCTGTACAAATGATGGTCACAGCTCCCATGGTCTCAACTGCCGGCAACCGCCTTATGATTGCATTGCGCTTTGCCATCCTTATAACACCAATGGCTAAAATAATAGTTAAGATTGGAGGCAACCCTTCAGGTACTGCCGCAACGGTCAAGCCTACTATTGCCATGAACGTTTCAGGAACGGAATCATGCCATACATATGCGCCAACTAAAAAAGTTCCCAAAGCCAAAATTATTATCCCTAGCGTCAACCAATATCCGAATAAGTTCATTTGCCGCAAAAGCGGTGTGGTTGGCGGCGGAAGATCTGCTAAAATATCACTGATTTTTCCTATTTCCGTCTTTATACCAGTTGCTACAACAACTCCTTCCCCCTTGCCCGAAGTAACTATAGTTCCGCTATAAGCCATACAAAATCGCTCGCCCAATGGCGCATCTTCTGCAACTGGATCAATATTTTTTTCTACAGGAAGCGACTCTCCAGTTAAAATGGATTCTTGAATATTTAAATTTTTTACTTCACAAAGCCTCAAGTCTGCAGGCACTTTATCACCGCTTTGCAACAGCACAATATCTCCGGGAACGAGCTTACTCGCTGGTATTACATAGCGCTTGCCTCTGCGCATGACGTTAGCTTTAGGCGCCAGCATGTTACGAATAGCTGCCAAAGCCTTCTCGGCTTTTCCTTCTTGAATAAAACCAAAAATAGCATTTAAAATTATGACAACCAAAATGACACTAGTATCGACAGTTTTTCCCAAATACGCAGTTATAAGCGCTGAGGCAATCAAAATGTAAATCAAAATGTTGTTAAACTGGCGCAAAAAGCGCAGAATTAGGCTTTCAGGCTCCTGAACAGCTAACACATTTAATCCAAAGATCTTTTTTCTCTTTTCAGCATCTCTTTGTGAAAGCCCTTCGCTATTACTCTTAAGGTTTTCTAAAACTTGGGATACAGGTAAAACATGGCATTTTAAAGACAATTTCTTTATTTTTTTGCCACTTTTCTTAGATAATTTACTCGTTTTCTGGAAAAACATCATTTGTCAGCCTATAATTAATTATTGACTTGCATAGCAATTATAACATTAATAAAATTTTTTGGAGACCGTAATTATGTCCTTAATAACAACTTTACCAACTCTTCCTTCTGTAATTCCTGCAGAGCAAAAAGACACTTATGATTTATTAAGCAAACTAGCTCCATATCTTTCACCCCAGCAATTACTAGAACTAAATAAATTTCTTCAAACCGTGAAAGAGAAAAACAATGAGGCAGATTATAACAATTGCGTAATAGCTTGTGCTGTAATGTATGCAAGTTATGTAATGCAATCAAACTACTTAAGAAAACAAATGGAAACCATGCATTCGCTCCTTACTTCGACCCAGGTCACAAGCAAAGTTGAGCGCATGATGCCGCCATTTCTAATGGAGGATGCTAAGAAACAGCGCGAAGAAATAACTCAAAGCCCAACGTACACAAAATTTATACGCGCTGAGCAAAATCAACCATTTAGGCAAAACCTAGAAGATTTGAATTCACAAACTTTACAATTGATCCCAAGCGCGATGCAAATTATGCAACCAGTAATAAGACAGGCAGCGCTCAACGCAGTTGCAAAAGTTGTAGGTCAATTAGCACCACAAATATCGCAACATGTTACAGCCGCTTTGCAACAACCTACACCAGCACCATTACAAAATTTTACGCAGCTTGTTCCTAAACCAGCGCCTGTACCTTCGTCACCTGCTGAAAATACTGCCAATTACGTAAATTATATCTTAAATTTGGCTTCTATAAGAAATGCTCCAATACTTACACCACTTGCGACAAAAGGGCAATATGATGATGTATGTGAGAAATTACATAATGGCATGGAAGACATACATGCAATGTTTATGAAACCATTGGGTAACCCTGACTTTCTTGTTTTCACTAACTTATTCAGAGAAACTATCCACCAAATACGCAATGATTTGCTGTTAAATTATATAGGAACACTTGGTCTTGCTGTACAACTTGGCTATCCAAATCTTTACCAGCATCCGTTGGCTCCTGCCCCTGCCCCATCGCCTTTTGCACCAGAACAGAAAAGTAGCTTAAAGGTTGAAGATGTTCCTGAAAAAAACCCGGAAAATCCTGCTAAAGGAGTTACAATTTCCGATTTAGATCCCTCTCCTGCTCCAATCAGGCAATAAAAAAATCTGTATAATAAAAAGGCGACCTAAGTCGCCTTTTTTATTTTCTATGTTTTAAGGAGGAGAAACTGAAAATTCTACTAATCGTGAAAAAGATGCCTCCTCTCTATCTCCCTGGGAAATACTATTCGGTATTTGTTTTTCTATGAATATGGCAAAATTATCAAATCTTGTTGGTTCAACTTCTACTCTAATCATGTCTAACTCTTCTCCCTCAATCGTATGGAAGCCAAATGAATTATGATATTGGATGCCACTTTCTGCATATTTTTCTCCTTGGAGTTGGTACTCAAGATCAAAAAGTATTCTACGATTTCTCGCTATAAACTCAATCTGTAACTGACCATCAAACAAACCATGAATTTTAGCTATTACTTTATTTTCGTTTTTATTAGCTACTTCGCTTATAATTTGCTGCTACTTCTTAATATATTCCCCGTAAAAAACGGGATAATCTGATTCCAGCTTACTGCATTTATTATCATTAAAATAGAAGTGTCCTTGCGGCACAGTTTGATTTTTAGATGCAAATAAAGCTTGTGATGCTTTTGATAGTCGATAAGACATTTTTTTCTCCGATGTTTATTTTTTTAATTATTATTAAGTTAACAAAATTTAGTTCTAGTTAAAGTTAAGCACGTGATTTATATTTTCACAATTGATAATTATGATTCTCAATATCAAAAAAATTGATATTGCAAATATTCTATACTAAAATGAATAAAAATAGTCAGAGGGCAAAGATATGAACTTAGCAAAAATAAATTTAAATTTATTAGTAGCATTGAATGTGTTGTTAGAAGAAAAAAACGTTTCCATCGCTGCAAAAAGATTATTTCGTACCCAGTCTGCAGTTAGCACCACTCTCAATCAATTGCGTGATTTATTTCAAGACAGGCTTTTGGTTCGCGCCCAAGGAGGGATGATGTTAACTCCATTAGCAGAGCGCTTAGTTCCGCAGTTAAGTGCGGTCCTAGGAACAATTAATACTTTTATGGAAAACTCTCGAGAATTTATTCCTGAAAAATCTGACCGCGTTTTTAATATCGGTGTCACCGAATATCTAGAATTTCTTTTTGCTATACCTTTATATCAATATTTTACAAAACATGCGCCAAATCTGAAATTGGATTTTAAACGTATATTTACTGTTATGGATATAGAGGAGTTTAAAATTAATTCAATTGATTTAATATTGATTGATTTATATAAAAAATTACCGAAGAGCTTATCTAAAGAGTTTTTGCTGCGCGATAAATGCGTTTGTGCAATGAGAAAAGGACATCCTTTAACGAAAAAAAAACAACTGACAATTAAGGATTATACTAAATCTTGGCATTTAGGCATTTCACAAAAAAGTAAATTATTTAAGCAAATTGACGTAATGTTCAAGAAAAAGGGATTGAATCGGCATACTCCGATCTGGATGTCGCAAATCCTTTCTGGAATCCAGTTTACTGAAACCAGTGATTTTGTAATGACGTTACCGAAATTGATTGCACAACAGTTTGTAAATAAATTCAATCTTGTATTTTACGATTTGCCGTTTCGTTTTCCCGAAATTGAACTTTTTCAGGTTTGGCCAAGTTACTGCAATGAAGATCGTGGTTTATGCTGGCTGCGTGAAGCGGTAAAAACCGTAGCAAATAATATATCTCAATCCCCACCACTCCCTCGTTAAATTTTTCCAAAAACTATAAGCACGCTCAAATTAAAGGGCGAAGTTACGTAATATCAGTTAATAAAATTTTTGATGATGAATGCGCCCAGTATAGCCTATCAATCAAATATTGACAATAAGCGTGATTAACGAGATAATCACGTCGTTGAAAACACACATAAAGGCGCTATAAACTAATTGTTGCGACAAGTCACAACAATCTTTTTTAATGGAGATGGCTGCTATGACAACCGATATTGCTATAAATTTGTATCATGAAATAAGTAACCTTATTGAATCCGCAAAGATGCGTGTTTCAAGAGAGTTTAACCTAACTTTGCTTAATAGACATAATCCAACATGGAAATAAATAAAACATTTCAAAGAAATATTATTGGTCTTTATGGAGATCGTGGAAAACTATGGCTTGATCAACTGCCAGAATTGTTGAAAGAATTTGAGCAGAAGCTGGATATTAACATTCATCAGTCTTTTGATAATTTAAGTTTTAATTATGTTGCGCCGTGTACGTTGGCAGACGGCAAGCATGCGGTTTTTAAATGTGTAGTGCCAAATAAAGAATTAACCACAGAAATCGCAGCACTAAAACATTTTAATGGTAACGGATGCGCTAAATTAATTAACTCAGATCCAGAGTCCAGGTGGGTAATTATCGAAAGATTAGAGCCCGGCGCTTTGTTGTCCTCAGTTAAAAACGATGAAATAGCAACGCGCACTTTTGTTAACGTCATGCAACAACTTCATAAATCAATTGAGCTTGACGATGAATTTCCAACAATTGAAACCTGGTTAAAAGGATTTGAACGTTTGCATCAAGAATTCAATGGTGGGACGGGACCTTTCCCAAAGGAACTTGTTGACTATGCTGAAAAGCTATCAAAAGAATTATTACAATCATCAAGCAAGCGAGTTTTATTGCATGGGGACTTGCATCATTACAACATATTATCAAGCAAACGAGATTTTTGGCTTGCCATCGATCCCAAAGGTGTTATTGGGGAACCAGAATATGAAGTCGGTGCATTTATGAAAAACCCGATGCCAGGTCTAATGTTTTTAAATAATGTTGAAGAACTGCTTGTAAGACGTATTGATATTATTGCTGAAATGACAGGCTTTGATCGCCAAAGACTGCTTGCTTGGGCATTTGTAAAAGCCATATTGACCGCCTGGTGGTGCTATGAAGGAAAAATTGATGGCATAAAGATATTATTGCCATATGCTGAAATATTGAAAAGTTTAATAAATGAAAGAATAAAATAATTGTATTTGATTCTATTTTGGAGAATACAAAATGACAGCAAACAAAATCAAAGGCATCAGCCATATCACTACTGAACAAAGCGCTCTAAATTGGGCACTTCAATATTTAAAACTCGAGAAATCAGCAACAGAGTACGAGTGCAAAAAAATTACTGAAACATCATATTCAAATGTTTACAAGATTCAAACACTAAAAAATTCGTATTACCTCAAGCAAACGCCGCCAGCTTTATTCACAGAGCCACAAATACTAAATTTTCTTACGCAACATGGTTGCAAAAATATTCCTGCAGTTGTCGCAACAAATAATGATTTATGTTGTTTTTTAATGATGGCAAGTGGTGATATTTCATTGCGTAAATATTTTAATAGCAATATTGATCTTGGTATGTTGAAGCAAGGGATTGCTAACTACACATCAATTCAACGTTCAATGGAAAAACACACAACTGATTTATTGAGGCTAGGCGTACCTGATTGGCGTTTAGATAAATTTGCCACATTGTATTATCAATTAATTCAGCAAGAACGGCTTTTATTAGATGATGGATTATCGAAAGATGAGATTGAACAATTGCATAAATTGTATCCGGTGTGCATTAAGTTATGTGATGAACTTGTTCAATACGCGATACCTGAAACCATCGGGCACTGTGATTTTCATGAAAATAATATGTTGCTGGATCAACAAACATCCACGATCAATATTATCGATTGGGGCGAAACAGTTATCACGCACCCATTTCTTTCATTACAAGGGTGCCTATGGAATGTCACCTATTTTTATAATGTAAAGCCAACTGATTCAATATACCATGAGCTACAAACACAATGTGTCACACCTTGGTTAAATCTCTATGCTGAAACAAAATTACTGCAAGCACTAAACATCGCCGCTAAACTTAATGGCATTTATGCTGCTTTGGGTTTTGCTCAGCTTTATGCAGCAACTGAAAATCAATTACGACTTGAGCATAATTGTCCGATTGCTGGCTGCTTGCGATCGTTCTTGCAAGTTATAAAAAAAAACAGAGACATTGAAATATGAGT
>PLMI01000168.1 GCA_003142435.1 Coxiellaceae bacterium
AAATTGTAGAGGATTAGCTATAATACAATATAACCAAATCCATATAAATAAAGGGAGAATGTATGTCTTGGGTAAAAACACACACTATTACAGTAAAAGATATTAAACCGCATCAAATTTGGCAAGTTTGGTCAGATGTTAATAACTGGCATCTGTGGGATACGGACATAGAGTTTGCGCACTTAGATGGTGGCTTTGAGAAAGGTAGCATTTTTTCTTTAAAACCCAAAGGAGGACCAAAAGTTGCTATTGAGATTATTGACGCTATTCCTAACAAATCTTTTACTGATTGTACCAAATTTCCTTTAGCAAAAATGTATGGAACTCACCAAATGCAAGAAGGAACAGATGGTTTAACTTTAACCGTTTCTGTGAAAGTCACCGGTTTATTAGGTTATTTGTGGCGTAAGTTAGTTGCTGAAAAAGTGGCTCAAGGAATACCAGAACAAACACAAAAATTGCTCGAATTAGCCGCAACTAAAAAGTAATTTGCTAAGTAATAGGTGCAAATTTTGACTTGTGACATAACGGAAAAAAGCTTAGACCTATTGGGCTGTTTTGTGTCTTAAACTATGTTATAAGTCAAGACTTGACTACGCACATTTGGGCTAAACAACAGCTATGTCCAAAAACTATAATGAATAACTCGCACCAATAGTGCGAGAAATTGTATGGTCGGTAGGACATACAAAAGAATATTTCATAACCATTCTAAAAATTTTGGCTCCAAGTCTAAATCCCAGCAATTTCCGTAATAGTATTTTTACTGGTATTCCCAAAACTATAGATTTATACGTCAATATATTTATAGCTTCTTGAAAATATCAAAACAACCCTCATATATAAAAAATAGGGGTCAAGTTTTGACTTTTGACTGATTTATTAACTGCCTTACAAGAACTATAAGACTTTAAAGTTATTTTGCTGAAGCGTTAGACTTAGTAACTGCTACAGGTAAGGTAATAGCGGGCTTACTTGCAGTTTTTGCAGAATTTGAGCGTGATTTATTGCGTGAAAGAGTAAAGGCCAGCATTCTCATGCTAAAAATCAGGTAACCCGGACGGCAAACAAAAAAAGCAGCTATAAAACAAGACAAAATTAAGTCTTTGTTTAAGTAAGGATGCAGTAAATCGGTACTCGCAAATTAGTAGAATATCAGTTAGGTGTTTGCTAAATTAAGTATATAAGATCGGGTTCTAATAGATACTATATTTACTATAAATAGTCACCTAACGTTAATTTATGGAGTTTAATTATGTGCAAATATAAAGTTGTATCTTGGATAATGAAAATTTGGAGATCAATAGTAGATAGCTTTAAAAAGTATCATCCTACTCAAGCGGGTAGCAATAATACATATGAAGATAAAAAGTTTACACAAAAATCTGGTAAAAATTGCAAAAATATTCAAGGGGAAAATATTACAATTATTTCAAATCAAAATGACAAATATTGAACAAAAATCTGGAGATTATTCAATAAATTTTCAAGCTCAGAGAGATATTAACTTTAATATTGTAATAAGTAGCCTTGAAGACCTTGCGAGAAAACTGCTAGTTTCGGTTTTTGGAGAATTACCAGAAGATACAAAAAAACAAATTCACGATAATCAAATGAGCTATTCTGGTGCTCTGGTGGAGTGTTTAAAAGACATAAAAAAGCAAGCCCAAGAGTTAGATGAAATTATAAGTTCTCCAGATTTTCAATATATGCAAAAAATTGCATTGATTTCTGCTAGTCGTTCCTCTTCCATTGAATTGCATAAAAATTTATCATCACTTATCGTCCAAAGAATAAATTATGATAAGGGAGATTTAGAAAGAATTATATACAACGAAGCAATTTCTACTATTAGTAAATTAACGATTGAGCAAATAAAAGTCATCACTTTGTGTGCATTGTTTAAAAGTTTTGTATTTGATATTGATTCGCGAGAAACTTTTAAACTTTTTCTCGACGAAAATGTAAGTCCATTTTTAGATATAAACCCATCTTCTGCTGCTTTCGATCATATTGTTTATACAAGTTGTGGATATTTTGAAACTATGCCGCAAGACATCCTTTACATACTTAGAAACAAATATTCTAATTTGTTTTCTGGAGCTGAGGATGAAACTAGAGAAGAAATAGCAAAAAATACGAAAGCCGGAAAAAAATTTTTAGAACTATGGAAAGATATGAGAATGAAGCGACTATGTCTTACCTCGGTAGGTAATATAATAGCCAAAAATTTTTACGAAAGAACAGTTGGCAAAGGTAGTATTAATATAGAACCATGGTTGAATAGCTCAGGCTTCTAAACCAAAAATGCCTAAATTTCTGCTAAACTTTTACTACTAATGCACAATTATATTACTTGAAAATATTACAACGGCAAAAACTTTATTTACCTTAATAATCATTAGTATCATCCTTTATTTACTACTTTCTTATTCAAACCCTCCGGCTACCAAATCAAAAAAAGCAAAAATATGAATTATACAGAAACGACCCGCCTTCGCTAAAGCTACGGCGGGTTTATTCACTTTCATAAAACGAAAGTGAATAAAGAAAGTGAATAAAAGAAAGTGAATAAAAACATGTAATAAAAAA
>PLMI01000105.1 GCA_003142435.1 Coxiellaceae bacterium
GGCTTTAGCCTGCGTAGAGTTGCCATTAAAAAAACGCGGGCTAAAGCCTATGGCTACCGAGTAGAAATTTACAAATTAATCAGGAACAACATATACATGGTGCAAATTTAATGTCCCAGTTAAACAAAAATATTCACGAAGTTATAGAAAAATATTTTTCCGGTATGGATACAAATGAGGCGGCAAATTTATATCAAATAATTTTACAAGAAATAGAAATTCCCTTATTTAAAACCGCAATTAAGCATACGGGCGGCAACATAAGCAAAGCTGCAACTATTCTTGGTGTTAACCGCGGTACCTTGCGAAAAAAATTGAAAGAATACAAAATTGTGGATTAAAAATTATGAGTGTTGAGTCTTCAGTTTTACCGACATTGAATATCGAACGGGATGCTCTGGATGTATTTGTGCAGGACAAGAAAATTTTTTCAACAAATAAGCTCATCACCTCTGCTTCACCCTTCATTTATCTGCTTTTAAAATTAAAAAATAAATTGATGCCAAACGACATCAATAATTTCCGAAAAAAATTAATAAAAGAGGTGAAAATTTTTGAAGACGTTATATCCAGTTACAATTTTAATACCAAAACAGTTTTACATGCGCGGTATGCTTTATGCGCTTTCGCTGATGAGATAATAGCAAGTACGCCGTGGGGAAAGGAAAATAATTGGGATAAAAATGGTTTGCTTTATGTTTGTGACCATGAAAACATTGCCTTTGCAGGGAAACAATTTTTTATTATTTTAAAAGAAGCGATAGCTTCTCCTAAGGAAAACCTTGATTTGCTGGAAATGTATTATTTATTTTTGGCATTAGGGTTTGAGGGAAAATTTAAAGGGTTACCAAGGGGCAAGGACAGCCTGGGAAAATTTACCAATGAGTTATATAGCTCGATATCAACTTATCGCATACATTTTGATAACACTTTGTTCCATGAAGAGTTTTTGGCAGAAGAAAGCTCAGAGGTTACAAGAGTTACAAAGTTTAACTCTAGTTATTTGTGGATATCTATTTGCGCGGGGCTTTTGGTCATTTTATCTTTTTATTTTTATTTAAATGCAGGTCTGAATAAAATGTTGCAACAGCTTCTCGCTAATATTTTGTCTGTCACGCGTTAGATTGTGTTTTCTAAGAGAATTGACAATGAATTTTTTGCGAACGTTATTTACCCATCGTAGGGATTTTAAAAATACGCTGAGAAAAAACGAGTTAGAAAGGGTAAACCAGGAACTTCGTATTCTTGATCATGAATTGACCAAGACGATGAAGTTCTTTAAAAAATCCCCGCGCATGCCGCTTTACATGGTCATGGGATACACGAGCTTTGGCAAAACAACTTTGTTATCTAAGTCTGGGATTAAAGTTGTAGATGTTTTGGGAGATTCTGTAAGCCCTTTACCAACTAAGTATTTTTCATGGTTTTTTTCCGATAACGCTATTTATCTTGATACCGCAGGTTCTTATGCGCAAACAGACAAAGATTCGCCTCATTTCAGTTTAGTTTGGGTTGGATTTTTAAAATTATTGAAAAAATATTTCAATAAGTTAGTGTCTGGAATGATCGTGGTAATTGATATTCCGACCTTATCCGGAGATAGGGAAAAGTTAAGGAAAGTATTGAGCGACCTTCGAGAGCGCGTTTATGAAGTTGCAAAATACACCCAGCATCTTCCAGTTTACGTAGTGTTTACAAAAGCAGACCTCATTCCGGGTTTTTTGAATTTTTTTGGCAGTATTTCTGACGATGAACGCAAAGAACCCTTGGGATTTGTCCTTAAATCCTCGAGAGATATTGCAGAAAGCAAAGTAAAAAAACTAAATACCAAACTTGATAGTTTGCTTGAAGTTTTATATGACCGCTCTATACAAAAGTTATATCAAGAAAAAAATAGGGAAAAACACTTTGGTATCGTTAATTTTCCCTTTCAAATGGAAAGCTTGCGCACCAACATTTTAGAAGTTGCCAAAATATTGCCTGATGGTGGCAGTATTGATCTTGCAGGCATGTACTTTACAAGCAGTATTCAAGTCGGCGTGCCGGTAGATATTTTGGAAAGAACTTTTTTAAAGGATTTTAATTTAAAATCTATTTCTCAAGAAGATGATTCTTACGATGAACTATTGCCGTCAGCTAAAAGAACTTATTTTGTCGAGGACTTATTTAAAAAAATAATTAGGACAAGTGAAGCTGTGATCGTAAAAACAGCAGCAGCAAGCAGCAATGCTAATAAGCTGATTTCCATTTTGTCTATCTCGTTGATTTTGATGCTTAGCTTTTTCGCCGGGGATTATGCGCGCAATAATGTTGCCGATACTATAGTTTCCGTGCAAGGTGAATTAAACGATTATGCCGCGACACATGATGCTAACAAAATACTGGCTTTGATTTCTGATTTGGAGGAAAAAGACCATTTTTGGTGGACGTCTATTGGCTTTAATCAAGTAAGTAAAATGAATTTGGCGCTTAAAAAAGTATATTTCAGCTCTGTTTCTCAGGTTTTTTTACTAGGGTTACAAAAAAATATAGAAGACGCCGTTAATAATGCAAAAAGTGCCTCGAATCCCGAAAGCCTTTATAGGGCTCTAAAAGTTTACCTTATGCTTACAGGCAAAGAGAAAATAGATGTTATTTATGTACAGAGGTGGTTTGATAGTTATTGGGCGCAATTTTTTAAAAATTATCCGACAAAGCTAAATTCGCTAAAAGCCGATTTAGCAATAGGCTTAGAGCAAGGCTTTAAAATAGAAGACGACCCGGTGTTTTTAGCAGATGCGAGGAATGCTTTGCTTAATTTATGTTTGCCTAAAGTTGATTCTGTTTATTTACTGCTTGAAGAAAATTACAAAAATCAAGATCTTGCTATATCGTTTCCAGGAAATAAAATAACTATTTCTAAAATGTATACAGCTGAAAATTTCGATAAAATTTTCAATAAGGAAATTGTTAAAACGATTGACAGTTTAATGGTTAAAAATAAAAAATTCATTTTAGATAAGGACAGCCGCAGCCAAATAGATTTTGATCATAAAAAGCTTATAGATGACGTTAGATCGGAATATTTGCAGCATTACGCTGTTGCCTGGATGAGCGCATTAAAAGCAGTTGATTTTACTGTTTCTGGAAATTTAACCACCGATGTTATATCCGCGAAACATTTTCTCGAAGATATTTTGAATAACAAATTTCCCATGCTGTTACTTTTAAAAGCTGCGCAGGATAATACAGTCATACAAGGAGGGCCAACGTTATTTGCAAAAATTGTAACTGCTAAATTTGCCGACATTGATGCATTGGATCTGAAAGCTGTAATTGCCGAGTTATCACGCCTTACCAGTTATTTTAATTACATAACAAGCAGCAGCGATGTTAATAAATATGCCTTTACAGCCGCATTAGAGCGTTATCAAAATACAAGACCTGATAACGACGTGATTGGAAATTTCCATCAGTTTGCCTTAAAGCAGCCGTATCCGCTGCAAGGATGGTTGGAAACCATAGCAGATAACAGTTGGAAAGCAATTTTGCAAAGTACACAGGATTACATAAATTCCATTTGGAGCTTGTCTGTGTTGCCTGAATTTCAGAAAAATATCGCAGGAAATTATCCGCTCGTAAAAGATACTTTGAATTCAATTTCCATTCCAAACTTTACCAGGTTTTTTGGCCCCAAGGGAACGATGAATACTTTTTTCAATTATTACATCAAACCTTTTGTTGACACTTCTCAAGTTTATTGGGTTTGGAAAGACGTTGACGGGCAGCATTTGAATATTGCGCAAAACAATTTAGAGCTATTCATCAAAGCTGAGCTTATTCAAAAAATGTTTATTTTCGGCAATAACGATTTAACCTCAAGTTTTGTCATGGAACCGGTAGAAATGTCGCCAAATACACAGTTTTTCATGCTTAATTTATCTAATCATTTTGTTTCTTATCGTTCTGGTCCAAGAAAAGCAGACCACATTTTTTGGTCAGCGCAAAATAATCAGTCAATAAGCATAGAATTTGTCAGCACTCAGGGAAAACATGAAATTTCAAGCATAAGCGCTGATCCTTGGGCATTACTTCGCATTTTTGACAAAGCCAATATTCATCCGGCCGGAACTCCCGGGCATTTTGAATTGACCTTTGATTTAAATGGTAACTCCATTATGTATCAGATAATATCAGATCAGCCTGTAAATCCTTTCGTTCCGGAAATCATGACTAATTTTCAATGCCCAAGCAAACTATAACAAAAGCTAAAGTACAAGGTAATTCGCCAGTAATTGATAGAAGTGGTTACAGGTTAAATATCGGAATCATACTCGTTAACGACCAAGGCAAAATTTTTTGGGGTAAGCGTGTTGGTAGCGCTAATGCCTGGCAATTTCCTCAAGGCGGCATGTTACCTTATGAAACTCTGGAAGAAACAATGTATCGTGAGTTAACTGAAGAGATCGGATTAACGAAAGAAGACGTGAAAATAATTTCTGTTACTCGCGGATGGCTTTCTTACAGGTTGCCAACCTATATGCGACGCCACACGCAAGTTCCACTTTGTATTGGTCAAAAACAAAAATGGTTTTTGTTACATTTAACATCAGATGAAAGTAAAATTTGTTTGGACAAAGGCTCACATCCTGAATTCGATTCGTATCGCTGGGTTGATTACTGGTATCCAGTTGATAACGTCATCTTTTTTAAGCGCCATATTTATAAAACCGTATTAACAGAATTTGAAAAAATAGTATTTTAAAGGATTTTTTGTAAGTATTTGATTATACTACACTTTTTTATCGCATGTTTTATTCACGACATTGTTAAATAAATCGCTAACATGTTGATTATCCGTAGGGGCGACCGCCTGTCGCCCGAAAAGCCATGAGCCAATTCGATATTAAATTTCTTCCAAAATTTGATTATTAACTATAGAAAATATGCCAAATTTCTTTGCTTAAATAAAGAAATTTGGCATATTTTCTGTAGTTCTAACCTGAATTTGACATAAGCATTTAACAATATATTGAAATAAAATAAGAAAATAAATAGCCGCGTTTTATGCGGCACAATAAAAGCTGCGANNGTTTGCAACCCTGGGTGAAATGCGATCGCAAAATTAAAAGCTCTGTAAGAGCGAAATAATTATGTCGAATTCAGGTTAAGGATATTGAGAAGGCCAAACAATATTGGAGACAATATAATGAGCAAAAAAATAAAAAGAATTACTAATTATGACAGTTTTGATGATTGGGCTGCTGATGTAATTAAGCAACATCCACGAGGGATAGACGAATATATTAAAATGGCTTTTGAGGAATTTTCTAAAGAGGGTAACGAAAAAGCTTTACTTATTACATTGAGACAAGTCACGAAAGCAAAAGGGGGATTCCAAAAGCTTGCAGATAAAACCGGAATAAAACGAGAAAGCCTTTATAGGTCATTGTCGGCTCATGGAAATCCGCGTTTAAATACCCTTACATTGGTTTTAAGTGCCTTAGGCTATGGTTTGTGTCTTAGGCCAAGGGCAAAGACTCACTGATAACATTGATCTAAAGTATTAGGGGAGATATTTCCAAATAGGTATTTAACGCTGCGCTTGTGTTACATACTTTAATGGTTAGCGGCAACAACACTTTCTATTCCCAAAATTTCTTTAATTTCAGGATTATCTTTGAATATATTTAAAAGTCTTGTTTTGGCCGATTGTCCTGTAATACCAGGTATTTCCGGTATCAGATTACCGTCAAGAAAATTGTCCATAGCCTGTTTGGTTGATTGTATAGTCCAAGCCTTTTTACTTTCAGGGATTGTTCCATCTTTCATAATCGAGTTTATCAATTTTGAATAGAACGGTTGCCGTTTATCTGGAGGTAAGTAAATACCTGTATCAACTGATGATAATTTACCCCTTAGAGTGGATTCAGCATTTGCTAATATTTGGTCAGGCGGTAATCCTTTGGTCAATCCGTCCTGAATCTGCTGTAAATAATTAGCTGCCTTTTCACCTCTTTCTGATGTTCTTATCTTCTGTGTAGCCTCCCAATCCATCGATGATTGTTTGCCAGTAACATATTTCCCAAAATCATTGATGTATTCATCAGGATTTATGGAAATATCGACAGGTGGCTTTGAAGGTGGTTTAGTTCCAGATGCGGAAATAACATCTTCTATTGACTTTACAGGGGCTTCGGGTGGTGGTGGAATAATGCCAGTGCCACCGGCCAATCCGGTTCCACCGGCGCCGCTGGCCCCGTTTGCCAAAGGCTTTCCGGGAAGTTCGGGAGGGGGTGGGATAATTGCGTTGCCGCCTGCTCCGCCGGGAGGAGGTTCCCCGGGCAGAGTAGACGACACGGGCGGCGGTGGCGCGGTCACGCCACTTTCGGCGGCTTTTGCCATGCTGGTTTCAGGTTTTATTTCCTTACTGACGTCACTGGCGACTTGACCTATTTGCTCGGCTGGCTTGGCGGCTTCTTTTCCAATAGTTTCGCCTATTTTTGAAAGACCCATACCTGCCGCTTGTGATTTACTAACCTGGCCAAGTTCACCCAAAATACCTAGTTTACTTGCACCTTTTAAATNNAGTTTGGTTTTACACCTGATTGCAAATACTTACCAGGAGTAAATACCATTGGTAAAACTTGCCCTGCCTGTTCTTGAAAAGTAGTCCCTTTGCCGTAAACTGTTTGGTAGTCATTAACCGCGTCGGTATATATAGTTTTATCCCAGTATTTTTCCGCATATTCTTTTTTATACTTGTCACTCATTGCGATAATTGGATATTCTTTTTTAAATGAAGTGGCGGATGAATATCTTTTCGTATTATCCCATTCATTTTTAGCTTGCGATTTTATATCCTCTGATAATTGGTCCCACTTTGATAATTTAGGAGTTTCAGGTAAAGGCATTTCACCAGTAATCTTTGCCGATACTGGAGATAAGTTT